>CAMVGI010000276.1 GCA_947166955.1 uncultured Clostridia bacterium
AATGTCGATCGCCGCGTCGAGGCTGTCTGCCACGATGATCTTGCCATTTCCCTCGATGGACGCGCGGGCGATCTCCTCGCGCGCGAGCAGCGGGAGCTGGCGCTCCAGCTCGTCGCGCACCGCCTCCGCGAGCGCGCGGGAATCGGTCACGAGCACCGCCGCCGCCATTTTGTCGTGCTCCGCCTGCGCGAGCATATCCGCCGCGACATGCTTCGCCTCGCTCTTGCCGTCCGCGACGATCAGCACCTCGCTCGGCCCCGCAATCAGGTCGATGTCGACCTTGCCGAACACCTGCCGCTTCGCCTCGGCGACGTACGCCCCGCCGGGGCCGACGATCTTGTCGGCCTTCGGCACGCTCTCGGTACCGAAGGCAAGCGCCGCCACCGCCTGCGCGCCGCCGAGTTTGAACACGCGGTCGACGCCCGCGACGGACGCCGCCGCCAGAACGGCGGGATGCACGCGCCCGTCCGGCGCGGCGGGCGTCACCATGATAAGCTCCGGACAGAGCGCGAGCTTCGCGGGGATCGCGTCCATCAGCACGGTGGAGGAAAGCGGCGTTTTTCCGCCCGGCACGCACAGTCCCACGCGCTCGATGGGCGTCACCTTCTGCCCGATCACGACGCCGTCTTTGTCGCTGAGGACAAAGCCCGCGCGCTTTTGCTGCTCGTGGAAGCGCCGGATGTTTTCCGCCGCCGCGCGCAGGACCCGCAAAAACTCCTCGTCGACCGTTTTGAGCGCCTCGTCGAATTCTTCGCGGCTCACCTCCAGCGCATCCAGCTTCACTCCGTCGAATTTCTCCTCGTAGGCGTAGAGCGCGCGATCACCCTCGCGGCGCACGGTTTCGACGATCTCCGAAACGGCGCCGCTCACGTCCGCGGCGGATACGCCGCGCAGAAGCAGTTCGCTGTTCGGCGTTTCGCCGTACTTCATGATCCGGATCATATCCCCTCGCCTCCCCGCGAAAGCTCCTTCGTCAGCCGTTCGATCTGTTCGGTCTTGAACTTGAAGCTCGACTTGTTCGCGATCAACCGCGCGCTGATCGGCACGATGGTCTCGACGACCTCCAGATCGTTCTCCCTGAGCGTCGTCCCCGTCTCCACGATGTCCACGATCACGTCCGAAAGTCCGAGGATCGGCGCAAGCTCGATGGAACCGTTCAGGTGGATCACGTCGATGTCGCGTCCGACCGATGCGTAATACGTCTGCGCGATACGCGAAAACTTGGTCGCCACGCGCAGCGTATAGCGCATATCGTCTTGAAAGCCCTTCGGCGCGGCGACCGCCATGCGGCACTTCCCCACGCCGAGGTCCAAAAACTCGTAGACCTCCGGCTCGTATTCCAGCAGGATGTCCTTCCCCGCGACGCCCACGTCCGCGGCGCCGCGCTCGACGTAAATGGCGACGTCCGAGGGCTTGACCCAGAAATAACGCACGCCCGCCGCCTCGTTTTCAAAAATCAGCTTGCGGCTTTCCTCCCGAATGGACGGACATGGAAAGCCCGCCGCCTCGAACATCGCGTATACCTTTTCTCCCAGCCTCCCCTTGGGAAGCGCAACATTAAGCATGATAAGCGTTCCTCCCTGCGGCCCTCGCGCGCCTCACGCGAAGATTTCCCCGCCGTTATCCGTTTCGCCCAGACGTTCGAGCAGGTCGAGATACACCGCGAAACCGACCGCCTTTGAGCGTTTTCCCATCCTGCGCATCAGCTTGTCGTACTGTCCGCCGGAAAGCACGCTCCCCGGCACGCCCTCGACGAAGCCCTTGAACGCCACGCCGTTGTAATAGTTCATATTGCTCACGGACGAGAAATCGAGCTGCACCCGATCCTCCAGCCCGCTGCCCTCCAGCGCGGAAAGCGCGGCGCAAAGCCCGTCCAGCTCCGCGTCCAGCCCGCGGCCCCGGCAGAGGGCGCGCAGGCGGGGCAGCACCGCCTCCGGCGCGCCGTAGAGCCGCAGCAGCTCCTGAAGCGGCTCCGCTTTCTCCTCCGAAACGCCGTGCGCGCGGCAGGTCTCCGCGACGCCGTACGCGTTTTTCTCCCCGAAGCGCGCCAGAAGCTCCCGCCGCACGGCGGCGTCCTCGGAGACGGCGTCGACAAAGCCCGTCAAAATATCGAGGTGCGACACCTCCAGCACAAAGTCCTTTGCGCACAGCGCAAGGCTCTTTGCCGCAAGCAGCAGCATCTCCCCCACGCATCCGACGTCGACGCTTCCGATGCACTCCACACCGGCCTGCATGATCTCGCGGAAGGAATTGCTGCCCTTCGACACGCGGTAGACGGTCTCGTTATAGCAGAGTTTTCGGAGCGAATCCGGCTCGTCGCGGTGGTTTTTGATAAGGGAGAGCGTTACGTCCGGCTTGAGTGCCAGAAGCTTTCCGTTCGTATCTGTAAAGGTGATGACCTGTTCAGAGATCAAAAAGTCCTTGTTGCGGCTGTAGAGGTCGTATTCCTCAAATTTTCCCATCCGGTAGCGCGTATAGCCGTACTCGCGGTACAGCGCGCGCAGGGCGAGGATGATCTTTTCCGAGTCGTCAAGGATATTATAATCGAGCTGCATGTCCTTCCCAGCCTTTTAGTTTAATGATTTAGCATAGTAACATAATAAATTAATAAAGTCAACTGTTTTTTCCCGATTCGTGCACTCGCACCAAAACGCCCGTGCCGCGCCGCGCGGTTTTGTTCGTTTTTTGTGCTTGACATCGCGGGAAATCTGTGCTTTTATACTAGGTAAGTGAATAGGGCAATGAAAGGATAGAGGTGCGGTTATCAGGAGTACCGCGGATGGAAGGCGTCGCAAAGCCGTTGTCCGCGCGAAAGGGATCGCCGCCGAAGGAAAGGGGCTGCGTCCCGATCCTGGTCGCCCGGATAAGATCCGTTCGACTGTCGCGTTTGCGGAGAGCTATGTATTGATTGCGCGCCCGTTTCCCGCATAGAGTGGAGAGGAGCGGCAAAGCTGTCAACAAAAGCGCAGCCGGATGCAAACGTCCGGCCGCGCTTTTTTGCGTCCTCCCCTTTCCTTGCGCAAACAAACGGACAATTATGAACGGAAAAGGAGAAGTGTATCATGAGCAAGCAGCCTATCTTTCGCGGCGTCGCGACCGCGCTCATCACCCCGCTGACCGCCTCCGGCGTCGATTACGACGCGCTCGGCCGCGTTATCGGCTGGCAGATCTCCGAGGGCGTGAACGCGCTCGTCATCGCCGG
>CAMVGI010000277.1 GCA_947166955.1 uncultured Clostridia bacterium
CGCCGCCGTCCGGTCGTATTCCGCGATGGTGAAGCCGACGGAGAGCGCGTCGATCGACGTGGCGACGCCCTGTGCCATCAGCGCGCCGAAGCCGAAGCCGGCGGCCTCGTTCTCCCCCTTGTCGCCGCCGCGAACGCCCTCGCGCAGCATCGAGCCGCCGATGGCGCAGAGCAAAAGGAGCGCGATCCACGGGATGAAGCGTTCGAAGGCGGTGAATTTCTCCACCAGCGTGTGCACGCACACCCAGCCGAGCAGCGGCATGAGGAACTGGAAAAACGCGAACGTGCCCGCGATCAGAAACGCGCGGCGCTTCGCCATCCTCGGCGCGTTCAGGCCGTTGGCGAGCGAGACGGAGAACGCGTCCATCGCAAGCCCCACGCCGAGCAGTATGCAGTTGAAAAAGAATACGGCATCCATAACAAGAGTGAAGTATACGCCCTCCGGGTCCGGATTGCAAGAAAAAAGCGCCCCGACCCGTTAAAATTGCGCAAAAAAGCGCTAAAGTCAAGGATTTATGCCTTGATGTTTTGCGATAACCGTGATATTCTGTAAGATAATCTTTCCACTTTCGTTCAGACAGGGGGGAACGGATTGAAACAACACAAAAAAGGGCTGATCGTCTGGGGCGTCCTCATCGCGGCGCTCGCGGCGGCGGCAATCGCCGTCGGACCCGCGCCGGAGCACGAGGACGTGAAGCTATCCATGCGCGACGCCGTGCTCCACGAGGTGAGCCGCGTGAGCCTGTTCGGCGTCAAGGACGTGAATCCGGCGGTCATTTCCGCAATGGCCATCACGGGGATGCTGCTTTTCGCGGCGCTGCTGATCCGGATCTTCGTTATCCCGCGCTTTACGCTCGTGCCGGGGAAGTTCCAGCTCGTGCTGGAGACCATCGTCGGCACGCTCGACTCGCAGGCGCTCGTGCGCGAGCCGGGGAAAAAGACGTTTATCGGCGCGTACATCTTCGCCGCGGGCGTCTACATCTTTTTCGGCACGCTCTTTGAACTGTTCGGCCTGCAGGCGGTCACGACGCAGGGGCATCCCATCGCGCTGCCCGCGCCGCTTTCCGACATCAACGCCGCGATCTGCATGGGCTGCATGAGCTACCTCGTCATCCTCATCGGCGGCGTATCCCACGCGGGACTGCACGGCGCGGGAGCGACGCTCAAGGAGTTCTCGCTGCCCATTTCGATGAGCTTCCGTCTGTTCGGCGCGCTGCTCTCTGGCCTGTTGGTAACGGAGCTTATTTACCACTACGCGGCGCTGAGTTACGTGCTGCCCGTGGCCGTGGGCGTTCTCTTTACGCTGCTCCACGCCATCGTGCAGACCTATGTTTTGACGATGCTTGTCGGCATGTACTACGAGGAGGTTTCGGAAAAACCGGAGCCGAAGCCCAAAAAGCCAAAGAAGCCCAAGCGCGCGAAAAAAGTCAAAACAAGCGGACAGGCGGACGCCTGACGCGTGAAAAAAGAAGAAGAAAACATCAAAATACAGAACAATCGGAGGAAATGACCATGAACCGGAAGAAAACCTTTGCCCTCGCGCTGCTGCTGACACTCGTGCTTGCCGTCGCGCTGCCCGCGACGGGCTTTGCCGCAGCCGAAACGTCGCCCGCCGTGAGTGCGCTGTCCGACGACGCGGCAATTGCCGTGAACGAAAAAGAGGCGGAAGCCAAGACCGTTTCCACCAAGGCGATCGCCTGCGCGATCACCATCGCCGTGGGCGCGGGCGTGGGCGCGCTGGCGATGTCGCTCGCGTCCCGCAAGGCCAGCGAATCCATCGCCCGCCAGCCGGAGGCCGCGGGCGAGGTGCGCTCGGCGATGATGCTCTCGCTCGTGTTTATTGAGACCGCCATCATCTACGCGCTGCTGGTCGTCATCATGATCATCTTTGTGTTGTAAAACAAAGAGCGAAACATCCATGCCATTTCGCCCGCCGCCGACGCGGCGGGAAGGGGAGATAGACTATGCCGCTGAATATTGATTGGCAGCAGATATTGCTGCATCTGCTCAACTTTGTCATCCTCGCGGGCGGGCTTTACTTCCTGCTCTACAAGCCCGTGAAGGATTTTATGGGCAAGCGTGAGCAGCACTATAAGGAGATCGACGACTACGCGATGAAGAACCGCGTCGAGGCGGAGGAGCTGCGCAAGGCGGCGCAGGAGAAGTTCGACGCCGCCGAGGCGGAGATCGCGAAAATGCGCATCAAGGCCGGAGACGAGATCGAGGCGGAGAAAAAGCAGGCGATCAACGACGCGCGCAACGAGGCGCGCCGCATCCTTGAAACCGCCGGAAAGACGGCGGAGCAGCGCGCAAAGAAGGCGCTCGCCGATTCGAACGACGAGATCCGCGACCTTGCGCTGGAGGCGGTTCGCAAGATGCTGCTGAGCAACGACGAGGACGCGCTCGACAAGTTCCTCGACGCGGCGGAAAGCGGGTCGCAAAATGGCTAACGAGAAGCTGCTCCGTCCCGTCCTTTGCAGCGCCAAGGAGCCGACTGACCGGCAGAAGGAGCGTCTGGAGGCGTTTCTCCGCCGCAATTACGGCGAGACCGCGCCGCTGCGCTGGAAGAAGACGCCCGACATCGAGGCGGGCTTCCGCCTTGAGATCGGCCCCGACGTCTACGATTGGACGCTGGAGGGCCTGATGCGCCAATTCCGCGCGAATGTGGACAGCGCGTATACCGACGGCCAGCAGGACGTGATCCCGCTGATCCGCAAGGCGGTGGACGAATTTACGCCCTCCGTCGTGCGCGAGGAAAAGGGCGAGGCGGTCTTCGTCGCGGACGAGATCGCACGCGTGCGCGGGCTTCCCGGCGTGCAGTACGGCGAGGTGGTCGAGTTTGAGAGCGGCGTGCGCGGTATGGTGCAGGATCTGCGCCGCGACAGCGCGGGCGTGGTGCTCTTTAACGCCGAGGGCGACATTTCCGAGGGCTGCGCCGTCAAGCGCACGGGCCGCACGGCGGGTATGCCCGTCGGCATCCATTTCCTCGGCCGCGTCGTCAACGCGCTCGGCGAGCCGATCGACGGCAAGGGCCCCGTGGAGGCGGACGCGTACCGCCCCATCGAGGTCGCCGCGCCCGGCATCCTCGACCGTCAGGCGGTCAAGAAGCCGCTGGAAACGGGCATTTTGTGCATCGACTCGATGTTCCCCATCGGCCGCGGCCAGCGCGAGCTGATCATCGGCGACCGCCAGACCGGCAA
>CAMVGI010000278.1 GCA_947166955.1 uncultured Clostridia bacterium
GGCGTCCGCGCGTCTTTTTTACCACGTCCAGCGTGCCGCCGTCCGACACATAGAGCACCGGCTTGATGCTCAAAAGCGAACCTACCAGCGCCGAGGCGTTGGACACGCGTCCGCCCGCTTTGAGGTATTTGAGGTCGTCCACCGTGAAGCGGTGGGCGATCTTCAGCTTGTGCGCCTCGCCCCACGCAAGCGTTTCGTCGAAGCCCGCGCCCGACTCCATGCGGCGCACCATGCCGGCGACCAGCAGGCCCAGCCCGCCGGAAACGCAGCGCGTATCCATCACGCAGAGCTTCCGCTCCGGATGCTCCGTGCGCACCCGCTCCGCCGCCTTCACGCAGTTTTGATACGAGGTGGAAACCTTTCGCGACATGTCGAGGAAGATGACGTCCCTGCCTTCCCGCATCAGCCCCGCAAAGAAATCGTAATAAGCGGACTCGGCGGTCGTCAGGGTCCTGGGCAGGTCTCCCCCGCGCATCCTTTCATAGAGCGCGGCGCGGCTTTCCTCCCTGCAATCGTCGGAAAAGGCCTCGCCGTTGACGGTGTAGCCGTAGCGGACAAAGGGAACGCCGTGCGCGTCGAGCCACGCCCGCGGCAGATCGGATGTGGAGGAGGTCGCGATGAGAAAATCGGGCATTTCGGTCCTCCTTACAACTCGTGGAAATGCGGCTGCATACCTTCAAACGTGCAGAAACGGCGGAACCCAAGCTCATCGCGCAGGATCGCGCGCGCTTCGGCGAAGTTGCCGCCGACACGCTCGACGCGGTGGGCGTCGCTGCCGATGGTCAAAATCTCGCCGCCGAGGTCGCGGTAGAGGCGCAGGATCTCACGCCGCGGCTGAATATCCTCCAAGTCATAGCGCCAGCTCGCGGTGTTCAGTTCGATGCCTTTCCCCTTTTGGATGGCGGTGCGCAGGATCTCCGCGACCACGTCGCGCGTTTTTGCGAACGGATACTCGCCCTGCGGGTCGTAGCGGCGCATCACGTCCAGATGCGCGAGCACGCAGTAGTGGTCGAACTCCCGCGCGACGGCGAGCAGTTCCTCGTAGTAGCCCAGATTGTACTCATCCTGCGTCCTGCGCTCCATGTACTCCGGCGGGTAAAACTCCTCGTCGCCCACCTGATGCACGCTCAAAAGCGTGAAGTCCAGCTCGCCGCGATATTTCTCATACAGGGCGTCGAACCGTTCTATCGTGTGGCGCTGCACGCCGAGCTCCAGACCGCGGCGGATCGTGATGCGGCCGTCGTAGCGGCGCTTCATCTCGGCAAGCGTCTCAAAATAGCGGGGATAGTCGACGTTTCGGGCCGGCTTTCCGTTCCGCTCACGCACCGGACCGGGTTCGTCCCAATCCGGCCGAACGCCGTAGTCAACGTGATCCGTAAAGCACATCTCGTCGAGCCCCAGCTCGACGGCGCGCTCGATCTGCGCCTCCATGGGCGCCTTGCTGTCAAAGCTGAACTCGCTGTGGACATGGTAGTCCGCCGTCATGATACCGCCTCTTCCGATTCATTATCTATATCGGCTTTATGATACTCCCCCGCACCGGCCTTGTCAATCGCCGCCGCCCGCGCCGCGCGGTTTTGGTTGACTTTACCCGATTTGTCAAATAAAATGGATATATTATCATGCAGAAAAACAGTGAGGAGGTGTCGGGATGTTCCACTCGGAGCTTGCAAACGGCCGCTGGAGCGTTTCGATCGACGGAAAAGACGCGCTCGTCCACACGCAGAACGCGCCGTTCCTCACCGTGGTACGCCGCGAGAAGACCTACAAGTCGGTGCGCGGGAGCGTAAAAGAGCAGGTGCGCGAGGTGGAACGCGTCCCTCTGACGCAGGTCGAGCGCGTATCGGACGACGAATTTGTCTTCTCCGCCTCCGGGCATCGCGTGACCGTCTCGCTCTCGCAGCGCGGCGGCTTCGTTCGTCTCGGCCTCTCCGGCGCGGGCGAGTACGCCTATGAGTTCCGCCTTCCCGCGATCGACGGCGAAGCGGTGTTCGGCGGCGGCGAGCAGTACCGGAAGGTAAACCTGCGCGGCGAAACGGTCGTCAACTTCGTTTCCGAGCATATCAAGGCCTCCACGATCCTGCAAAAGGCGATCCTCCCGCGTGCGTTGTACCGTGAAAAGCCGCACAAAAGCATCGGCTCCTACGCGCCCATGCCCGTATTCGTCACGGACAGAGGGCGGATGATGCTCTTTGAAACGACGGCGGACGGCGTCTCCCGCTTCGGCAAAAACGAATACCGCTTCAGCTTCGACCGCTGTCCGGACGCGCTGCTGCTTGCGCAGGGCGCGGATTACCGCGCGCTCGCCCGCGTGCTTGCCGGTCAGTTTGAAAACCGGCAGTACCTCCCCGATTGGTGCCACGACGGCATGATATTGAGCATTCAGGGCGGCACGCAGGCGATCCTCGACAAGACCTTCGCCATGCTCGACGCCGGCGCGCAGATCTGCGCCGTGTGGAGTCAGGACTGGTCGGGCGAGAAGCGCACCGTTATGGGCAAACAGGTCTATTGGAATTGGGAGGTCGACGAAGCCCTCTACCCCGACCTGCGCGGCGCGATCCAAACGCTGAACGAGCGCGGCGTACGCTTTCTCTCCTATATCAACCCCTACCTTGTCAAAGACGGCAAGCTCTATGATTACTGCAAGGAAAAAGGCTGGCTCATCACCCGAACGGACGGCGAAATCTATCACGTTAAGTCTACAACCTTCGATGCCGGCATGATAGACTTAACAAATCCGGATGCAGCAGCCTATGTCAAGGACGTTCTGATCAAAAAGAACATGCTCGACCTCGGCGCATCCGGCTGGATGGCGGATTTTGGCGAGTATCTCCCCGTGGACTGCGTCCTGCACGACGGCGACCCCAAGCTGCTGCACAACGAATGGCCCGTACTGTGGGCAAAGCTCAACCGTGAGGCCATCGAGGAGGCGGGACGCGACGACGCGTTCTTCTTCATGCGCTCGGGATACCTCGGCGTGCAGCGGTACGCTCCCGCCCTGTGGAACGGCGACCAGCACACGGATCTTTCAAAGGACTACGGCATGCCCTGCGTGATGCCCGCGAGCTTCTCGCTCGGCTTTTCCGGCGTGCCGGTGGTGCACTGCGACGCCGGCGGCTTCTTTTCCTTCGGCAAGCTCAAGCGCGACGAGGAGCTGTTCATCCGCTGGGTGGAACTGTGCGCGTTCAGCCTGC
>CAMVGI010000279.1 GCA_947166955.1 uncultured Clostridia bacterium
ACGGCGTCATGAGCGCGCCCGCGCATCGTCGGCGCGCCCGCGACGAGATAGTCGATCTTCCCGTCGAGCGCGTCCCAGATCTCCGGCCCCGTCGTGTCGTGGTGGATCTGCGGGTTCGCGGGGTTCTTGAACTGCGAAAGCGAGATCGCGCCGGGAACGGAGGCAAGCAGCTCCTCCGCCTTTGCCGACGCGCCGAGCATTCCGCCCTCGCGCGGCGTATTGACGATCTCCGCGCCGAGGGCGCGCATGAGCGTCTGCTTTTCCTGCGAGAACTTGTCCGGCACGACGAAGATGACGCGATAGCCGCGATTCAGCGCCGCGAACGCGATGCCGAGACCGGTGTTGCCCGCCGTCGCCTCCACGATGGCGCCGCCGGGGCGGATGCGTCCGGTGCGTTCCGCGTCGTCGAGCATAGCGCGCCCGACGCGGTCCTTCACGCTGCCCGCGGGGTTCCACAGTTCCAGCTTGGCAAAGAGGTTCACGCCCTCCGGCGTGCGGATGTGGTCAAGCTTCACCAGCGGCGTCTTGCCGACCAGCTCCTGCATGGATTCGTAGATTTTCATACTTTACTCCCTTCGATCGCCCGCGTCAAGTCGTCGCGCAGGTCATTCCAGTTTTCGATGCCGATGGAAAGGCGAATGAGACCGTCCGTAATGCCGACCTTTTCCCGCACCTCGCGGGGGATGGAGGCGTGCGTCATGCTCGCGGGATGGCACACCAGCGACTCGACGCCGCCCAGGCTCTCGGCAAGCGCGATGAGTCTGAGCGAAGAGAAGAATTTGCGGATATCGTAACCGTCCTCCAGCTCGAAGGAGATCATCGCGCCGCCGTTTTTCGCTTGTTTGCGGTTGATCTCGTATCCCTGCGCGCAGGGGAGACCGGGATAGTAGACCTTCCTGACCGCAGGATGACCCTTGAGCCACGCGGCGGCCTGCTCCGCGTTTGCGATGTGCTTGTCCATGCGCACGGCGAGCGTCTTGATCCCGCGCAGCAGCAAAAACGAGTCGAACGGCCCCGCTACGCCGCCCGTCGCGTTTTGGAGGAACGCCAGCTTCTCCGCAAGCTCCTTGTCCTTCACCACGGCGAGACCCGCCACCACGTCGCTGTGCCCGCCGAGGTACTTCGTGGCGCTGTGGACGACGATATCCGCACCGAGCGCGATGGGACGCTGCAAATACGGCGTCATGAACGTGTTGTCCACGATGGTGAGCGCGCCGTGGCGCTTTGCGATCTCCGCGACAGCCGCGAGGTCGGTGACGGTCAGCAGCGGATTTGCGGGGCTTTCGACCAGCACCGCCTTCACATCCGGCGTCAACGCCGCCTCGAATGCCGCAAGGTCGGTGGTGTCCGCGATGGAATAGGACAGGCCGAAACGCCGGAACACCTTGTCGAGCACGCGGTACGTCCCGCCGTAGACGTTGGAGGAGATCAGCACGCGGTCGCCGCTTTGGAAAAGCTGCAAGACAGCGGTGATCGCCGCCATGCCGGAGCCGAAGGCGAAGCCCGCGGCGCCGCCCTCCAGCTCCGCGATCAGCGCTTCGAGCGCCGCGCGGGTAGGGTTGCCGGTGCGGGAATACTCCCAGCCCGTGTTCTGCCCGAGACCGTCCTGCTGGTAGGTCGAGGTCTGGTAGATCGGCACGTTGACCGCGCCGGTCGTTTTGTCGCCGTAGACGCCGCCGTGGATCACGGCGGATTCGATGTTCTGATAGTTTGCCATCGCAAAAACTCCTCCCGAAAATCTATAAAAACTATAAAGTCGATTAAATTAATAGGGATTATACAAAACGAGGGAGAGTTTGTCAAGCCCCAAAAAAGTTCTACCGCTTTCCGTGTTGCAAAATCTCATCCCATCCATTAAAATATTTTTGAAATTTCACTGCCACGTTGCAAACTCCTGCGTATCAACAGATAAGAAGCGGTCGGGAACGCGCGTTTCCGCATGTTTTGCCGTGAGACCGGCTTGCCGAAAAAGAAAGGAAGCAACACCATGAGCGAGAACAAGAACCTTGACCCCAAGTTGAACGAAATTCTCAAGGGGATGTGGGACTCCCTGACCGACGAGCAGAAGGAAAAGGCGAATGCGTGCAAAACGCTGGACGAACTGACCGCGCTTGCGGGCAAGGAGGGCGTCGAGCTGCCCGACGAGGTGCTGGACGCCGTCGCCGGTGGCGACGGCGGTTTTGGGTTTTCCAGTGCTTGGCACACACTCGAGGACTGCTGAGCGCGCCGCGCCAAACAACAAACATTGAAAAGGAGAAACATCATGGACGACAAGCTGAACGCCGCCCTCAAGGGCATCTATGACAGCCTGACCGATGAGCAGAAGGAAAAAGCAAAAACCTGCAAGACCATGGAGGAGCTGACGGCTCTTGCGGGCAAGGAGGGCGTCGAGCTGCCCGACGAGGTGCTGGATCAGGTCGGCGGCGGCTGCGGAAACTCCGAGCCAAAGCCGACCAAATGCCCCGCGTGCGGTTCCACACATATTAGGTGTGTCGACCCCGGTTCCAATGGCATACTTGATGATTGGTTTAATGAGTATTATAGGTGTGATAGTTGCGGTAATATATGGAAAAGGTGGGTGGGTTAACTGGCCGGAAAAAAAGGAAACAGAACTATGTATTACCGCCTTTGCGACGACTACGCCCTGCGGGCGTGGAAATTTGTAAACCACGCGATGTACCATCGCTATATGCCCGAGCCGCTGCGCGTGGACGCGGAGACCTTCGAGCTGCTGCGGCAGTGCGACGGCGAGCACGACCTCCCCGAGAGCGACGCGCTCAAAAGCCTGGCGGAGCAGGGCGTCATCGCGCCGTGCGAACAGGGCGAGGCGCCCTCCGAATGGTCGCGCTACCGCCGCTACGAGCACCGCTGCGTGCCGGCGGTGAACCTGATGCTCACGGGCAAGTGCAATTATAACTGCCGCCACTGCTTCAACGCCGCCGAGAACGCCGAGCGCATGGCGGAGTGGGATTACGACGCGCTCATTGACCTCTTTGACCAGATGGCGGAGTGCGGCTTCCACTCCGTTACGCTCACGGGCGGCGAGCCGATGCTCCACCCGCGCTTTCACGACGTCGTGCGCGCCATTTACGAGCGGAACATGGTGCTCGAAAAGCTGACGACCAACGGCTATTTTCTGCGTCAGGAAACGCTCGACCTGTTCCGCGAGCTGC
>CAMVGI010000280.1 GCA_947166955.1 uncultured Clostridia bacterium
CGTTGTTGTTGAGGCCGCCGGTCTGCTCACGCAGCTTTTCCAGGCACTCGATGCCGTCCATCTCCGGCATCAGGTGATCCATGAGAATCACGTCGTAGCGCGTGAGCAGCGTCTTTTTCAGCGCCGAAGCGCCGCTGGAGGCGGTGTCGATCGTCATGTCCGTATCGCCCAGAAGTTTTTTCTCGACCTCCAGATTCATCTCGTTGTCGTCGACAATGAGGATCTTCGCCTCCGGCGCGCTGAAGCGGCGCTCGAGCTTCTGCCGCGCGACGCTGCTCTCGCCGTTCA
The DNA here is from genome assembly GCA_947166955.1 of uncultured Clostridia bacterium. The sequence continues at coordinate 289 of CAMVGI010000280.1, forward strand.
TGATGCTGATGTCTCCGACCGTCTTGTCGCCGACGACGCCCTGCTCCAGATTCACGGTGAAGGTCGTTCCCTGCGTATAGACGCTGTTCACGGTGACGGTGCCGCCCATCAGGTCCATAAGCTGCTTGACGATGGACAGTCCCAGGCCCGTTCCCTCTATGTTGCGGTTCTTTTCCTGATCCACGCGCTTGAAGGCGTCAAAGAGGTAAGGAATCGCCTCCTGCTTGATGCCCATGCCCGTGTCCGAGACGGAGACCTTGAGCAGCACGCGGTCGTCTCCCGCGTCTTCGCTCTCGATGTGAAGGCCCACCGAGCCTTTCTGTGTATATTTTACGGCGTTGTTGAGCAGATTGACGAGGATCTGCTTGATGCGCACCTCGTCGCCGAAGAGCACGGCGGGCACCTGCGGGTCCACGTCCACGTTGAACGCAAGCCCCTTTTCATTCGCGCGCTGCCAGATCATGTTCACGATCTCGGAGAGCATATCGCCCACGCGATACTCCACGGGAACGATGTCCATGCTGCCCGCCTCGATCTTGGAAAAGTCGAGGATGTCGTTGATCAGCGCAAGCAGCATCTTGCCCGCGCCCTGAATGTTCTGCGCGTCCCGCGCGACCTCGTCCGAGGTGTCCTCCTGGCGCAAAATGAGTTCGTTGAGGCCGAGAATGGAGTTGATGGGCGTGCGGATCTCGTGGCTCATGCTGGAAAAGAAGCGGTTTTGGGCGCGGTTGAGTTCTTCCAGCTCCTTGGATTTCTCGCTGGCGGTCTCGTTCTCTTTTTTGTATAGCTTCGTATGGAAAGCCAGCAGTATATAGAGTACGACGTGGACGATCAGCAGTCCCGACAGAGAGTCGATGTAAACGCCCTCTTTCGTAAACTCCGTGAGCAAATCGGGGCGATTGTAACCCACGACCCAGCAGACGATCATCGTGACGGCAAAGGCGATGTTCATAGCGACCTGAATCCCGCCCTCAAGCACCATGTTGATATAGATGCCGCCGAGCAGCATCGACACGGGTACGCCGCCGTATACGCCGCCGTTTGTAAAAAACATCAGCGGAAGGAATCCAAAGACCAGGGCGACCGAGATCACGATCTTCGCGCTGGCAATCTTCTTCTTTTTGACCGAATACAGCACACACAGGGCAAAGCCCATCGCCCCCGCAAAGGTCGACATGGTCGAGGATAGCGGCTCGTGCATGAGCAGCCCCAGCGGGATCGCGCAAAACAGCAGTTCAGAGATGAGTATAATGGAGAATATGAGGAACGATCTGTCCTTGATGCTGACCGTTGAGTCATACATATACTCCTTCAGGGCGGCGATCTTCTCCTTCAGTTTCATTCCTCAGCCCCCCCTTCGTAGCGGATCAGCCGTTCGGGCAAAACATGTTTCATGACTCGCTCAAAATCGCTGATGTCGATGGGCTTTGCAATAAAACCGTCGAAGCCTTCGCGCAGGAACATCTCCCGCGCGCCGCTGACCGCGTTGGCGGTCAGCGCGACGACGACCGCCGGCTTTTTCAGATTCGACGCCGCCATGCGCAACCGCTTCATCGCCTCCACGCCGTCCATCTCCGGCATCATGTGGTCCATGAAGACCACGTCGTAGTCTTTCGCTTTAAACTTCTCGATGGCCTCTCTGCCGCTTCCGGCGGTGTCGATGTCCATTTTGTACTGGCTGAAGAGTCCCGAGGCGACCATAAGGTTCATCGGTTCGTCGTCCACCACCAGCGCGCGCACGCCGTCAAACACGGGCTTGCCCCGCTTTTGGATGGTATCGAGGTCGGCAAGCTCGAAGTCTCCGTTCAGAACGCGGGTCACAGGGATACCGTACAACGGCTTCGGCATCACGATTACGTGGCTGTGCGCGCTCGCGCGGAACCCCGTGCGCGCCGAGACCGCCACGACGACGCCGTTTTGGCTCAGGTCGTCGAAATAGGCGGGGTCCGTCTCATATTCCTCCTGCCCCATGAAAATGTAGCGCACGTCCATTTTCTTGCGCAGCCGCTCCACCTCCTGCACGGTCTCCGCCGAATAGAGCGAGCAGCGAAGCCCCGTTGCGAGATGGATCGCCGTCGCGCGGTTGAACTCACGCACCTGCGGGTTTTTGTACTTGTCCGAGTGCACATGGAACAAAATGTCGCCGCCCGCAAAGGACTCGCCCAGACGAAGGCACGGCGCACCGTCGATCACCTTCTGAGGAACGACGACGTGCACCGTCGTCCCGCGCCCCACCTCGCTTTCGATCTTGACAAAGCCGCCCATCGCGTGCGTAAGACCGTAGACGACCGCCAGCCCAAGGCCGATGCCGCCCGTGCTGCGGTTGCGCTTCTTATTCGCCTGATACAGTCCCCTCGTCACGGCGGCGATGTCCTTTCTTGACATACCGCGGCCCGTATCGGTCAGTTCGATACACAAATTGACGCCGTAATCCTCGGGGATCGCGTAGACGCGGACATAGACGCCGCCGTGTTCGGTGAACTTCACGGCGTTGTCCAGCAGGTGCCGGAACAGCTTGTGGAGCTTGCGGATGTCGCCGTGCATCACGGTCGGGACGCTCGGCTCGACGTCCACCACCAGCTCCAGCTCGTCCGTGTTCCGATAGCGCCGGTAGCTTGCGACCACGTCGTTGATAAGGGAGTCGCTTCGATAGTTTTCTTCTTCCAGAATGATCCGGCCGCGCTTGCACTCCGTATAGTCCTGAACGTCCTCGACCTGATAGGAAAGGCGGGCGCCCGCCTCGCGGATCGCCTCCGCTTTCTCGCCCGCGCCCTCCTTGATGAGCAGGTCAGACATACCGTTAACCGCGTTGATCGGCGTGCGCAGCTCATGGGAGATGTTGGCGAGGAAGTCCGCCATGTCGCT
>CAMVGI010000281.1 GCA_947166955.1 uncultured Clostridia bacterium
GACTGGACGAGAGCCTTCTCGACAAGTCGCCCTTCGCGCTCTCGGGCGGACAGAAGCGCCGCGTCGCCATCGCGGGCGTCATCGCCATGGAACCGGAGGTGCTCGTGCTCGACGAGCCGAGCGCCGGACTCGACCCGCGCGGGCGCGAGGAGCTTTTGGAGCATATCCGCGCCTATCATAAAGAGCGCGGCAACACCGTCGTGCTCGTCAGCCACAGCATGGAGGAGATCGCGCGCTACGCCGACCGCATCGTCGTGCTCTCGCACGGCAAGACGCTCATGGACGGTACGCCGCGCGAGGTGTTTTCCCGCGGGCGCGAGCTGATGCGCGCGGGGCTCGACGTGCCGCAGTCGACGCGCATCGCGCTCGAGCTGCAAAAGCGCGGGCTTCCCGTCGATCCGGCGGTCTATACCGTTGAGGAGCTGGCGGCGGCGCTGCTTGCCCTGAGGAAAGGGGGCGCGCGCTGATGCTCAAGGACATTACGCTCGGACAGTACTTTCCCGGCAATACGCTCGCGCACCGGTTCGACCCGCGCACGAAGCTGCTCGCGGTCGTGTGCTACATCGTCGCCATTTTTTCCTGCCACTCGGTGTGGGGCTACGGCGCGGCGATCGTGACGCTGATCGTCTCGGCGCGGATCTCAAAGGTCGGCGCGAAGGCGCTGTTCCGCGGACTGCGGCCCGTGCTGTTCGTCATCGTGTTCACAGCGGTGCTGAACCTCTTTTATACGCCCGGCGAGGTGATCTGGACGTGGTGGGCGCTCAAGATCACGCGCGAGGGCGCGGTCACGGCGGTCGCCATGGTCGCGCGCATCACGCTGCTCATCACGGGTACGTTCCTTTTGACCTACACGACCAGCCCCATCCGGTTGACCGACGGGCTGGAGAGCCTTTTGAATCCGCTCAAGAAGCTGCGCGTCCCCGTGCATGAGCTGGCGATGATGATGTCCATCGCGCTGCGCTTTATCCCCACGCTCATCGAGGAGACGGACAAGATCATGTCGGCGCAGAAGGCGCGCGGCGCGGATTTCGAATCCGGCGGGCTGGTACAGCGCGCAAAGGCGCTCATTCCGCTGCTCGTGCCGCTGTTCGTCAGCGCGTTCCGCCGCGCGGACGAACTGGCGACGGCGATGGAATGCCGCTGCTACCACGGAGGAGAGGGGCGCACGAAGCTGCATGTGCTGCGTTTCGCCGCGCGGGACTATCTGGTGCTCGCGTTCTACGTCGCGCTCGCGGCGGGGATCATTGTGCTGGATTGAGGGCGGCTATGCGGTACAAGCCAATGGAGACCGAGGACGAGATCCGCGGCAAGGCGTTCGTCCACTATAGAAGAGAAACGGTTTCGGGTTAGGAGCTTTTCCATGCGCAACATCGCTTTAAAACTGATGTATAACGGCACGGCGTACCACGGCTGGCAGGTGCAGAAAAACGCCGTCAGCGTTGCCGAGACGCTTTTGCGCGCGCTGACGATGGTCTGCGGCGACGCGGTGAAGCTCACCGGCTGCGGGCGCACCGACGCGGGCGTCCACGCCGAGCACTATATCGCGAACTTCTACACGAACTCACGCATTCCCGTCGACCGCCTGCCGTTCGCCGTCAACACGCACACGCCGGAGGACATCGTCGTCAAGGAGGCGTATGACGTGCCGGAGGGCTTCAACGCCATCGGCTCGTGTCTCAAAAAGGAATACACCTACCGCATCTATAACTCGCGCATCAAGAATCCATTTTATGTAAACAGAGCGTATTTTTACCCCAAGCATCTCGACGAAGCCGTCATGGACAAGGCGGCGCGCGCATTTGAAGGCACGCACGACTTCCGCGCCGTCCGAAGCGTCGGCACGGAGACGAAGACCACCGTGCGGACGGCGTACTACTGTTATGTAAACCGAACGGGCGAGCTGCTCGAACTCAAGGTTTGCGCGGACGGGTTTCTTTACAACATGGTGCGCGCCATCACGGGAACGGTGCTCTACGCGGCGGAGGGGAAGCTGACGGCGGAGGACATTCCGCGCATTCTGGAGTCGGGAAACCGCACGCTTGCCGGCCCCACGGTGCCGCCGGGAGGGCTGTATCTTACCAAACTCTGGTATGAGGATGAACGACTGAATGGATAAGCAGGCACGGGACAAGGAAATAGACAAGGAGATACGCGCGGAGATCAAGCGCGCAAAGGCCGCGCCGCGGCGCAAGGGCGGCGCGCGGCGCGCGCTGGCGCTGATATTCGTGCTGCTGTTTGTGCTTGCCGCGGTGGGTTACGCCGCGTTTCGGGACGTAAACAGCATGGACAGCCTGCGCCGGCTTTTGTCCTACAACAAGGTTTCGCAGGATACCGACGGCAAGGCGGAACTGTTCCGGTTTGACAGCGACCGCAGCGCGCGCTACGAGGCGTTCGGGAAAAACCTGCTCGTCGTTTCCACCACGCGCGTGCTGCTGCTCGGCGAGCACGGCGAGGAGCTGTTCTCCAAAACGGTGAACTTTACCAATCCCGCCGCCGTGGTCGGAAAGGAAAGCGCGGCGGTCTGCAACATCGGCGGCACGGAGCTGTTCGTGCTCGGAACGCGCGGGCAGATGCGCGATATGAGCGGCGCGACGGGAAACGGCATCCTCTCCGTTTCGCTCAACGGTTCGGACTACCTTGCGCTCACAACGCTCAAAAGCGGCTGCCGCGCCTCGGTTTCGGCGTATACGCCCTCCGGCGAGCCTGCGTTCGAGTTCAATTCCTCTGAACGCTATATCTCCGATGCGCGCGTGCTCGGCGACAACCGCCACCTTGCGGCGGTGATGCTCGGCGAGGCGGACGGTATGTTCGCAAGCACCCTGACGTTTTTCGCGTTCGACAGCGAGAAGGCGGTCAACTCGACCACGCTCGGCGGTTCGCTGGTGCTTTCCCTCGGTTCGGCGGGCGGCAGGCTCGCGGCGCTGCAGGACGACCGGCTGACGCTGTTTGAGACCGACGGCTCGCTCGCGGGCAGCTACCGTTTTGAATATCCCTATCTGCGCGCGCAGTCCTCGGACGCCGCGGATTTTACCGTGCTGCTGCTCTCGCGCTACCGATCGGGCAGCGTGCTGCGGCTCGTCTCGGTGGACACGGAGGGAGAGATCCTCGGCTCACTCGACGTGCGGCGCGAGGTTTTGAGCGTCT
>CAMVGI010000282.1 GCA_947166955.1 uncultured Clostridia bacterium
ATGCCGCCGAAAAAGTAGGAAGCAACGATGTTAACCATCGCCATTCCACCTGTCATCCATCCTACGCAGGTATTAGCAAGCGCGATCAGTTTTTCCGATATGCCTCCCGTGCCCATGAGCACGCCCATCGTGATAAAGAACGGCACCGCCATCAGCGAAAACGAGCTGATGCCCTTGACCATCAGACGGCAGACGTCAAAGAGACTGTTGCCCTGCACGAGCAGGCAGAAAACGGAGGAAAGCCCCACGGCGTAGGCAATCGGGAAACGCAGGAGGATCATCAGCGCAAAGGAGCCGAGCAGCACCAATATGGCGAGAGACTGTACGCTCATTTCGTTTCCTCCTTCTCATAGAATTTCTTCACGTCGTTGAACAGGGCTTCGAGTTCGAAGACGATCATCTCAAGCCCCGCCAGCGGCACGGGAAAGTACATCCAAAAGCGGCTGAGCTTCGGCAGCGACACGTAGAACCCGCGCGCGCCGAGCGTCGTGGCGTACTTCCAGCCGACGACCAGCATCACGACGCCGAGCGCCGTCACCGCGACGTCCGCAAGCAGATCGAGCACCATCAGCAGCTTTTTGGGGAGATACCGGTCGAACGCCGTCATGCGGATGTGCGTGCCGCGCCGGATGGCAAGCGCCGCGGCGAGCACCGCCATATAGCTCATGGCGGTGAGCACAATCTCCTCCGTCCACGACGGGTCCTTGATGAACGAAAGGAACGCGAACGCCGCGTTGTTGCGCGAGAGCTGCTGGCAATAGCGCCCGAGCACAGCGTAGGACGTAATGAGAATGTCCGCGACAAGCAGCACCTTGCAGATAAAGAGGAAGACCTTGTAAATAAGGTCGTACGCGGGCTTGAGCTTGTCGAGCGTAGCGAAAAATTTCGGCATAACGCTTCTCCTTCACATGAGAATTGGAGTGAATACACGGGGAGGGCGCGGGCTTTCCCGCGCCCTCCCGATGCTTGAGGAGACTGTTTGATTACTTCAGCGCCTGGATCTTCTGATACAGGTCGCCCAGATCGCCGGTGGTGTACTGGGAAACGACGTCCTTGACGGCGTTCGCCCACGGGGTCTTGTCGGTGACCTCGACAATGTTGACGCCCTCGCTCTTGAGCTGGTCGAGGACCTTCTGCTCGGCGCCTTCCATGAGCTGCTGGTTGAACTGCTGGGCATAGGCGGCGGCCTGCATGATGACGTCCTGCTGCGCCGGGGTCAGCTTGTTCCAGCCGTTGTCGGTGACGATGACCTGGATCGCGCCGAGGGTGTGGCCGTCGAGGATCACGTTGGGCGCGACCTCGTCGAACGCGTTGGACTTGTAGTTGCCGATGGGCTGCTCCGCGCCGTCGCAGACGCCGGAGTTCAGGGCGCTGTAGAGTTCGCCGAAGGAAACGACCGTCGGGGAGGCGCCGAGGCCCTCGACCAGACCGTTCATGATCGGGTCGTTGGACACGCGCAGCTTCATGCCCTTGAGGTCTTCAATGCCGGAGATGGGGTTGCGGGTGAAGAAGTGACGGAAGCCTTCCTCGCCGAAGAAGATGCCGCGCACGGGCAGGCCGATCTCCTGCGGCTCGTTGAGGAATTCCTTGGCAAGATCGCTGTTGGCGAACTTCCAGAAGTGATCGCGGCTCTCAAACGTGAACGGGAGCGTGCACAGCACGGTCTTCTTCACGCCGAAGGAGTTGAGCGCGAACACGGAAATGCGGGAAATGTCGATCTGGTTGGAGCCGGACATGATGGAGTCGAGAACGTCGTTCTCGCTGCCCAGCACGCCGCCGGCCTGAATGTCGATCTCGATGCTGCCGCCGGAAAGCTCTTCCGCCTTATCCTTGAACGCGGTAGCGACCTGGCCGATGAAGCTGTCGATCGGGTTGACCTCGGCGTAGACGAGCGTGACCTTGGGGTCGTTCGCCACGTTGCCGGCGGCGGGAGCCGCGGGGGCCGCGGGAGCGGCGGGAGTGGCGGCGGGGGTGTTGGCGGCGGGAGCCGCGGGGGTCGCAGCAGGCTCGGTCTTGCCGCCGCAGGCGGCGAGCGCGAAGACCATGACCAGAGCAAGCAGCAGAGAAAGTGCCTTCTTCATGTTCAAATCCTCCTAATCATATCTGTGGGCCGCGTCGACCGCGGCTCGTTATGTGAGATAACTCTACCATTTGATTCTCGATTTGTCCACTAGTATACTAGTCAAAATTTTGATGTGCTTTTTGTATAACTCCGCCAAATGTGCCGTTGGGGCTTGCCAAATCCCTGTCCATTATAATAAGGTAAAGAAAAACCAAGCGCAGGAGCGTAGCATATGAAAAACGAAAGCCTGACCATCCCCTCCCGCATCGGGCGGGAGCAGTTCCGCGAGTTCGCGCTGTTCGACGCGCTTAAGCTCCAAAAGCGCTGGACGCGTCCGGCGGCGTTCGCCGTCTTCTTCTGCGCGCTCGGCGCGCTCGCGTTCAGCCGCGCGGCGCATACGGAGGGCGCGGAACTGCTCGGCGGGGTGCTGCTGCTCGTGGGGCTCGGCCTGCCCGCGGCCTATTTCGGCAGCTTCTTCCATTCCGTCCGCAAGCGCGCGCGTCAGCTCGACCCGAACGAGATCGCCTACACGCTGACGCTGACGGACGACGCCCTTGAGGTGGAAAAGGACGGTCGGCGCGTCTCCTTCCCGTGGGAACGGCTCGCGGGCGCGTACCGGCTGCGCCGCGGCGTATGCCTCTACGCCGACCCGCGCCACGCGTTCCTCCTGACGGACGAGGACGGCAAGGCATGGAAACGGATCGCCGCGCAGATGGACGCCTCGCGCATACAGGACTGCCGCTGAGGCGCGTGTCCGCACTTTCGGCGCGATCATGCGCCGTTCTTTCGCCGCGTTTTTGCAAAACAGCAATCTGCACAAGAATTGTGCGGTATTTTTTGCCACTTCGATGTATTGCATTCTAGTATACAAGTATTTATAATGGTGATGATATTCCATAGGTACCAAAGTACCCTGCTTTTTAAGGAGGCATCACCGCTTATGAACGAAGTGCTGCAAACCCTTTCCAGGATCGGCGTCGTGCCGGTCATCGCGATCGACGACGCGAAAAAAGCCGTGCCGCTGGCGCGCGCGCTTGTCGCGGGCGGGCTGAACGCCGCGGAGGTCACCTTCCGCACCGC
>CAMVGI010000283.1 GCA_947166955.1 uncultured Clostridia bacterium
GTTGCGACGGGACACAGCGAGGTTGAGTTGCTATGCTTCTTTGCCTATGGCGGCGCAGGATTTGCAGCCAAAGCTAAAAAATATGTTGCATTATGTAAGATAAAAATTTAAAATTATGTTACAACAAGTTGATAATTTTGAAAAATTGTGTTACACTACGCCTGCTGAAAGGAATGGAGGCGGGAGCGGATGCTGAGACGAAAGGCGTATGACAAGCTGCTGGAGTGGAAGGCGGCGGATAAGCGGAAGGCCCTGTGCATCATCGGCGCGCGGCAGATCGGCAAGACCACGCTGATCCGGGAGTTCGGCCGTGCCAACTACGAGAACTTTGTGGAGATCAATTTCGTGACCGACGAGAACGCGCAGAAGATCTTTGACGGCAGTCTGGACGCGAACACGCTGATCACCAACCTGACCGCTTATGTGCGCAAACCCATGGAACCCGGCAAGACGTTGGTGCTCCTTGACGAGATTCAAAAGTGCCCGAACGCGCGCACAGCCATCAAATTCTTGGTTGAGGACGGGCGGTTCGACTACATCGAATCCGGCTCCATGCTCGGTGTGCGGCATAAAGAGGTAAAGTCCTACCCGGTCGGTTTCGAGGAGATCTATCGGATGTATCCGATGGACTTTGAAGAGTACCTGTGGGCAAACGGCGTGCAGCAGGAGACGATAGACTATCTGCGCTCCTGCTATCGGGAGCTGAAGCCGGTCACGGAGTCCGTCCACGACACGATGAACCGTCTCTTTTACAGCTATGTGGTCGTCGGCGGAATGCCGCAGGTCGTGCAGACCTATGTGGATACGCACGACATCGGAAAAGTGATCGCCAACCAGCAGGAGATCCTGGAGCAGTACCGGCTGGATATCGCACAGTATGCCGAGGGGAACGACAAGCTCAAAATCCGTGCGATCTTCGACAGCATTCCCGCACAGCTCAACGAAAAGAACCGCAGGTTCTACGTCAACTCGATCAGCAAGAACGCGCGGCTCAATCGCTACGACAACAGCTTCAAATGGCTGGACGACGCGGGCGTCGCGCTGCCGTGCTATAACGTGAGCGCGCCGCAGGCACCGCTGGCGCTCAACGAGAAGCACAATCTGTTCAGACTGTACATGAACGACGTCGGCCTGCTTTGCGCCGCCTGCATGGACAATATCCAGCTCGACCTGCTCAAAGGCAACCTTTCCATCAACATGGGGAGCATTTTGGAGAGCGCCATGGCGCAGCAACTGAAGTCGCAGGGTTTTTCGCTCTACTATTATGATTCGACGAAGATCGGCGAGCTGGATTTCGTCGTTCAGAACGGTACGCACATCGAACTGCTGGAAATCAAGTCGGGAGGCGACTACAAAAAGCACACCGCGCTGAACAACGCTCTCGCGGTCAGCGATTGGAAGATCGCGCACGCTTATGTGATGTGCAGAGGAAACGTGGAAGCTGAAGGCGAGGTGACCTATCTCCCGTGGTATTTCACGCTCTTTCTGCGTCCTGCGGAGATACCGAAGGGCATGACCTTTGAGGTGGATATCTCCGACTTGAGCGGTGCGCTGCCGCACGGTGTGGAGTAAGAGACTATGTTCGCGTGGGCGACGCCGACAAGCGGATGACCGAGTACGAGGTCTACAGCTACGAGGCGTTCCGCAAAAAATACCGCGACGACGTGCGCCCCGTGGATGGGCTGACGGTCGCCACGCTGGATCAGAACAAGCTGGCGGACGAAAAAGGACTGTTGGAATTTTGCAGGACGCCCCGCAGCCGCGCGGAGATCATCGAGTATCTGGCAATCCCGTCCGCGCAGTACGCGCTGCGGCACTATCTTGATCCGCTGATCGAAGCGGGGGCAATCCGGCTCTCGCTGCCGGAGAAGCCGCGCAGCTCCAAGCAGAGATACGAGACCGTAGTTTGAAGAGGCTTTTCAATTCAAAAAGTTTTTAACACCAGCGGCCTGCAATACAAGGCGCTGAACCTCAGAAACGGGAGTGATCCAAGTGGAAAACAACAAAACGCCGACGCACATCAAGGTGCGCGGCGGCAGGGTGCATAACCTCAAGAATATCGACGTCGACATTCCTCTGAACAAGATCGTGGGGATTGCGGGCGTGTCCGGCTCGGGCAAATCCTCGCTCGCGCTGGGTATTTTGTACGCGGAGGGTTCCAGACGGTATCTCGAATCCCTCTCCACCTACACCAGACGGCGCATGACGCAGGCGGAGAAAGCGCAGGTGGACGAGGTGCTGTATGTTCCGGCGGCGCTGGCGCTTCGGCAGCGACCGGGCGTTCCGGGTATCCGAAGCACCTTCGGAACGGGAACGGAGCTGCTCAATGTTCTCCGTCTGATGTTTTCGCGCCTTGCGAGCCATCGCTGCCCGAACGGGCATTATGTGCCGCCGTCCATGAATGTCGCGGCGGAGCGGCCGCTGGTCTGTCCGGAGTGCGGGGAATCGTTCTTTGCCCCCGGCGCGGAGGAGCTGGCGTTCAATAGTCAGGGCGCATGCAAATGCTGCGACGGGACCGGCGTCGTCCGCACGGTGGACGAGTCCACATTGGTGCCGGACGAGAGCCTGTCCATCGACGAGGGCGCGGTCGCGCCGTGGCAGACGCTGATGTGGTCGCTGATGAAAGACATCGCCCGTGAAATGGGCGTGAGGACGGACGTGCCGTTCAAAGACCTGACCGAGCAGGAGCGGGACATCGTTTTCCACGGCCCCGCCGTCAAGAAAAACATCATCTACCAGAACAAGACCAGCGGCGCGGCGGGGGACATGGATTTCACCTACTTCAACGCCACCTACACCGTGGAGAACGCCCTGTCCAGGGTCAAGGATGAAAAGGGCATGAAGCGGGTGGAGAAGTTCCTGCGGCAGGAGGTCTGCCCGGACTGCGGCGGCACCCGGCTCTCCGAGGCGGCGCGGGCTCCGCTGCTGCGGGGGATCAGCCTGGCAGACGCCTGCAAGCTGCCGCTCTCGGAGCTGATCGAATGGGTAAAGGGCGTGCCCGCCTCCCTCCCCGAGGAAATGCGCCCCATGGCGGAGAGCATCTGCGATACCTTCCTGGAGACCTCAAAGCGGCTGGTGGATCTGGGACTGAGCTACCTGGCCCCGGATCGGGGCGCTTCCACCCGCTC
>CAMVGI010000284.1 GCA_947166955.1 uncultured Clostridia bacterium
TGGTCATGCGCTCGCGGATCACGCGCTCCATGCGGGAAAAGCCGATGCGGAACTGATTCTGCAGCAGCTCGCCCACGCAGCGGAGGCGGCGGTTGCCGAGGTGGTCGATGTCATCCTTGAACACGATGCCGTGCGCAAGCGCGTTCATGTAGCTGATCGACGCGAGAATATCGTCGACAAGGATGTGCTTGGGCACGAGACGGTCGACGTTCTCGCGGATCGCATCCTTGAGCTCGTCGCCGGAGTACTGCTCCAGCAGCTCGCGCATCACGCTCTCGCTGACGCGCTCGCGGATGCCAAGCTCCTTCGGGTCGAAATCGACGAAGCGCGCGAGATCGACCATGTGGTTGGAGAACACGCGCAGCGCCTTGCCGTCGACGTCCAGCGTCACGTCGTTGACGCCGATGGCGTCCAGCTCGTCCGCCTCCTCGCCGGTCATGACGTGGCCGGCGTCGAAGAGGATCTCGCCCGTGCGCGGGTCGGCGACGGGATTCATCAGCTTCTGCCCGCGGATACGGGTGCGCAGCGCGAGCTTCTTGTTGTATTTGTAGCGGCCGACCATGCTCAGGTCGTAGCGGCGCGGATCAAAGAAGAGGCTGTTGATCAGCGTCTCGCAGGCTTCGACCGTGGGCGGCTCGCCGGGGCGCAGCTTGCGGTAGATTTCGAGCATGGCTTCCTCATAGGTCTTGCACGCGTCCTTTTCGAGCGTCGCGACGATGCGCTCGTCGTCGCCGAAGAGGTCGAGGATGTCCTTGTCGCCGTGCAGGCCGATGGCGCGCAGCAGCTCGGTGACGGGCAGCTTGCGGTTCTTGTCGATGCGGACCCAGAACACCTCGCTCGCGTCGGTCTCATATTCGAGCCACGCGCCGCGGTAGGGGATCGCCTGCGCGGTCATCAGCGGCAGGTCGGTCTTGAGGTCGATCTCCTTGCCGTAGTAGATGCCCGGGGAGCGGACGATCTGCGAAACCACCACGCGCTCGGCGCCGTTGATCACAAACGTGCCGGACTGCGTCATGAGCGGGAAGTCGCCCATGAAGATCTCCTGCTCCTTGATCTCGCCCGTCTCCTTATTATAAAGGCGAACGTTGACCTTGAGCGGAGCGGCATAGGTCGCGTCGCGCGCCTTGCACTCCTCCACGTCGTATTTCGGCTCCTCGTCCATCTTGTAGTCGATGAAACTCAGTTCGAGGTTTCCGGCATAGTTCGCGATCGCGTCCACGTCCGCAAACACCTCGCGCAGTCCGTAATCGAGGAACCACTGGTACGAGGTCTTCTGCAGTTCGAGGAGGTTCGGCATCTCCATGACTTCCTCGTGCCGTGCGAAGTTTTTGCGAAGGGTCTTGCCGTACATCTTGTCGTGGGCCATTTGCTCTTCTCACCTTTCCCGGCGCCGGCAGCCTCTTTGCCGCCGCCTTAGAATTTTGACCGCCCCGCCGCCGCATCGGGCAAAGCGGCCTCTTGGCTGATACGCGCGGCGTTGTTGATAAAATTATCAACTTTGCTCTTGCATTTTTTGCCGCAATCTGCTACACTTGCATTAGTGGGTGGAGTTTCGCTGATACTCCACTTTCGCATATAAGCGCTTCATTCTACCAAATGCCTTTTGGTTTGTCAAGGCGTTTGGTAAATTTTTTGTTTTTCCGGCGGTTCCTTTCCGCAAACAGCAAGGCCCGCGGCGTAAAGCCGCGGGTCTTTTCGGTTTCCGTCCGGTTTTGCGCGGGAAGCCCGCGCGGAACGTTCAGCGCCAGCTGAAGTTCGCCAGACCGTAAATATAGATGACCAGAATGATCGCGGGAACGGAATAGCGGAACATCGGCTTCATCCACTGCTTGACCTGGATGCCCTTGCCCTCGTTCGCCTCCTTGACGAAGCCGTCCCAGCCCCAGCCGAAGTCGTTGCAGCAGAACAGAGCAAAGGCCAGACTGCCGAGCGGCAGGACGTTGGTGGAGACGATGAAATCCCAGAAGTCCAGCCACGCCGAGCCCTCCGCGAAGGGCTGGAAGGTCAGCACGCTGTAACCGAGCGCGGTGGTCAACCCCAGCAGGAACACGACGATCCCGCAGATAAGGCTGCCCTTGGGGCGGCTCCAGCCGAAGAGGTCGCGGGTCATGGCAAGGATATTCTCGCACACGGCAAGCACCGTGGACATGGCGGCAAAGACCATGAACAGGAAGAACAGCGTGCCCCACCAGCGGCCGCCGGACATGTTGTTGAAGACCGCCGCCATGGTGTCGAACAGCAGGCTGGGGCCGGCGCCGACCTCCAGACCGTAGGTGAAGCAGGCGGGGAACATGATGAAGCCCGCCAGCAGCGCGACGAGGGTATCCAGCACGATGACGTTCACGGATTCGCCCATCAGGGAGCGCTCCTTGTCGATGTAGCTGCCGAAGATCGCCATGCTGCCCATGCCGAGGGAGAGCGTAAAGAACGCCTGATTCATGGCTGCGACGATAACGGAGCCGTCGATCTTGGAGAAATCGGGCACGAGGTAGAAGGCGATGCCCTCCTTTGCGCCCGGAAGCGTCAGGCTGTGTCCGGCGAGGACCAGCATCAAAACGAGCAGCGCGACCATCATGTACTTCGTCACGCGCTCCAGACCGCCCTGCAGGTTAAAGCTCAGGACCGTGAAGGCGATGATGACGGTGACGGCAAGGAAGGTCACGTTCAGGCCCGGGTTCGTGATCATGGGCACAAAGCCGAGATCGCTGTTCTGCCCCGTCAGGAACTTGCAGAAGTAGTTGATGATCCAGCCGCAGACCACGGTGTAGAACGCCATCAGGGCAAAGTTGCCGACCAGCGAAACGTAACCCATAAAGCCCCATTTCTGATTGGGCTTTTGCAGGGTCTGGAACATTTTGACAGGGCTTTTCTGCGCCGCGCGGCCCACGGTGAACTCCATCGTCATGACGGGCAGGCCCAAAACCAGCAGGCAGAGGATATACACCAGCACAAAACCGCCGCCGCCGAACTGTCCCGTCATCCACGGGAATTTCCATACGTTGCCGCAGCCGATGGCGCAGCCCGCCGAGAGCATGATAAAGCCCAGACGGCTTCCGAGTCGTTCTCTTTCCATACGATTTTCTCCTTTAAATGCCTAAAGCGGATAAATACAATTGCAGATTATACA
>CAMVGI010000285.1 GCA_947166955.1 uncultured Clostridia bacterium
CTCGTCGGCGCGCCGGCGCGTCTCCGTGTCATATTCTTCCGCGCGGCGATGCGCCTCCGCTTCATAGTCCTCGGCGCGGCGCTGGGCGGCAAGCTCCAGATCCGCGACCTTTTCCTTGGCGGAGCGGACGCTCTCGACCTGCGCGCGGAGCGCCTCCGCCTCGCTGCGGAGCGTCTCAACCTCGGCGCGGAGGGAATCGCGCTCCCCGGCAAGCGCCGCAAGCTGCGCGCGCAGCTCGCCGAGATCCTCGTTTGCGGCGCTCAGCTCGCGCTTGAGGGATTCCTGCTTTTCGTTGCCGTCGTGCACCGCCTCGGAGAGACGGTCGCGCGCGCCCTCCGTGGACGTCAGGCTGTCGCGCAGCGCCTTGACCTCGTCCGCGAGCTTGCTGTTGTGCTGCTGGAGGCCGTCGATGAGTTCCTTGTTCTCGTTCGCGGTCTTTTCGATGTAGGCGATGACGTCCTCGCGGCGGAAACCGCCGAAAAGCGAGCCTTTGAAGAAATTGTTTTCCATGATCGTATCATCTCCGCACAATTCGACATTCTGTGTGCATGGTAGCACAAATAAGCGGCGTTGACAAGAAAAAGTTGCTTTCGTATAATAGAAACCGATTATTTTGGGGAAAGGGCGCGGCTTGTGCCGCGCGAGGTGGCGGCGCATGGGGAAAAAACTCATATTCCTCGACGTCGACGGGACCTTGACCGAGCCGGGGGCGATCGTGCCGCCGGAAAGCGCGGCCGAGGCGGTCCGTCGGGCGCGCGGGGCGGGACACAGGGCGTTCCTCTGCACGGGACGGAACCGTGCGATGCTCAAAACGCTCCTTGCCGACGGATACGACGGCTATATCGCGAGCGCGGGCGGCTATGTGGTATGCGGGGACAAGGTGCTTTTCGACTGCCCGATGACGGACGCGCGGCGCGACGAGGTGATCGCGTTGATGCATGAAAACGGCGGCTTCGTCACGCTGGAGGCGGCGGACGCGACCTACGACGACGAGGGGATCGTCGACTTTCTCACTTCGGTCGGCGGCGGTCCGGAAAGCGACATCGTCCGCTGGCACGCGAAGATCAAGCGGGATCTGGACATCCGGCCGATGCACGAGTACGACGGGCGCGCGGTCTACAAGATCAGCTTCATGTGCCGCGACGGGGAACAGCTCGCGCGCATGCTGCCAGACTTGGAGCGCGACTTCCGCGTGGTCGTGCAGGAGGCGTTCTCCCGCGGTTTTATCAACGGCGAGCTGATCGACCGCGCGTTCGACAAGGGACGCGGCGTCCGGTATGTGGCGGAGGAGCTGGGCGTGCCGCTTTCGGACACCGTGGGCTTCGGCGACAGCGGGAACGATCTGGAGATGATCGAGACCGTCGGCGTCGGCGTCTGCATGGCGAACGGGAGCGAAGAACTCAAACGGCGCAGCGCGATGATCTGCCCCGCCGTGGGGGAGAACGGCATCGCCGAGGCGTTCAAACGCCTGGGGCTGGTTTGAGTTATGCCGAAATCAACAAAATATCCTTGAAAAAGGCGTACTTTGGGTGCAAGTTATTCATTTACATCGGCGCGGGGATACGCTATAATGTCCCTTGTATCACAACGTCGTCGAATTTCGCGCGCAAAGGCGCTTCGCACAGACACCAAGGAGGAAGAAAATGAAAACGTTTGACTATGTCATTGCCGATCCGGTCGGGATCCATGCGCGTCCGGCGGGCATTCTGGTCAAGGAGATCAAGAACTATACCGGCACGACCGTGACGGTCACCAAGGGCGACAAGAGCGTCAACGCGCTCAAGCTGATGGCGCTCATGGGCCTCGGCATCAAGCAGGGCGACACGGTTACCATCACCGTCGAGGGCGAGAACGAGAACGAGGTCGCCGCGAAGATCGAGGAGTTCTTCAAGACCTACTTCTGAACAAGAAGAAAAGAACGGCTGCGCTTGCGTCAGCCGTTTTCTGCTATCTCACCACACTTTGACGAAGGAGGCGGCGACCATGATCACGATTCGGGGCGAAGGCGCGTCCGCCGGAGTCGCAGTCGGTCCGCTCTATTTCTATCATCGCGCAAAACATGAGATCGCGCGCGTCACGGTTTCGGACGCCGAGACGGAGTGGTGGCGTTTCCGCGCGGCGCAGGCCAGAGCGATCAAAGAGCTTGGCGCGCTTGCCGAAAAGATGCGCGCGGAGGCGGGCAACGAAGCCGCTCTGCTGTTTGAGACGCACCAGATGATGGCGGAGGATCTCGACTTTGAAAAGGCAATCGAGACCGCCATCCGCAAGAACGCCGTGAACGCGGAAGCGGCCGTCAGCGACGTTTGCGAACGCTTCGCGCGGATGTTCGCCGCGATGGACGACGAATATATGCGCCTGCGCGTCGCGGACGTCAAGGACGTCTCCGACCGGATATTGTCCATCCTGACCGGCGCGGCGTCCTTTACGGTCGAGAGCGACGTGCCCGTGATCCTTGCCGCGGACGACCTCGCGCCCAGCGAGACCGCCCAGCTCGACCGGAGCAAGATCCTTGCCTTTCTCACCGAGGGCGGTTCCCGTTCGAGCCACACGGCGATCCTTGCGCGCACGATGGGGATCCCCGCCGTGGTCGGCGTGGGCGCGATCGACCGCGGACACGCCGGATGCGAGATCCTCATCGACGGCGCGGCCGGTGTTGCGGTCATCGAGCCGGACGGGGAAACGCGCGCGCGCCTTCTGAAGACGCGCGACGAGCAGCACAGGCTCCGCGAATCCCTCGAACAGCTCAAGGGCAAGGAAAACGTAACGCGGGACGGCCGCAGCATCCGCATCTGCTGCAACATCGGTTCCCCCGAGGACGTGCGCTCCGTGCTGGAGAACGACGGCGGCGGCATCGGGCTGTTCCGAAGCGAATTTCTCTATTTCGGCTGCAACGATTTCCCCGGCGAGGAGGAGCAGTTCGAGGCATATCGAAAGGTGCTCGCCGATATGCAGGGCAGGAAAGTCGTCGTCCGCACGCTGGACGTCGGCGCGGACAAGCAGCTCGATTACCTGCGCCTGCCGAAGGAGAAAAATCCGGCGATGGGCAGCCGCGGGCTGCGCGTCTGCCTGACCCGTCCGGACGTTTTTC
>CAMVGI010000286.1 GCA_947166955.1 uncultured Clostridia bacterium
CGCTCTCCGCGACGTCCTCGTAAACATCAGGAACGAGATAATCTCTCTCGGAGGGGACGTGCCGTTTTCCTCCGTTCTAACCGACATCGATATATCCGGCGGAAAGCTCCGCTCCGTTACCGTCAACGGAAGCGGGAAGATAGAGACGGACACGCTCATACTCGCGATCGGGCACAGCGCGCGGGACACTTTCGCGAGGCTGCGCGCGCTGAACGTGCCGATGGAGGCAAAGCCTTTCGCCGTGGGCGTTCGCATCGAGCACTCCCAGCGCGACGTCGACGCGGCGCAGTATAAGGAGGCGGCGGGCAATCCCGCGCTGCCGCCGAGCTCGTACAAGCTTGCCTGCCATACGCGCGGCGGGCGCGGCGTGTTCTCGTTCTGCGTCTGCCCGGGCGGACAGGTCGTGGCGGGCGCGAGTGAGGAAGGCCGCGTCGTCACCAACGGCATGAGCCGCTTTGCGCGCGACGGGGAAAACATCAACGGCGGCCTGCTCGTCTCCGTCACGCCGGAGGATTTCGGCGGCGGCGCCGACCCGCTCGCGGGCGTCGCCTTTCAGCGCCGTCTGGAGGAGGACGCGTTCCGCGCGGGCGGCGGAGGCTACGCGGCGCCCGCGCAGACGGTGGGCGACTTTCTCGCGGGGAAGCCGTCGGCTTCGGGCGGAGGCGTCGTGCCGAGCTACCGCCCGGGCGTTCGTTGGGGCGATCTGCGGACGTGCCTGCCCGCGTTCGTGTGCGACGCGCTCGCGGAAGCGCTGCCCGAGCTTGACCGCAAGCTGCACGGCTTCGCCTGTCCCGACGCGGTGCTCACCGCGGTGGAATCGCGTTCCTCGTCCCCCGTGCGCCTGCCGCGGGACGAAACGTACCAATCGGCGCTGCGCGGCCTCTATCCCTGCGGCGAGGGCGCGGGCTGGGCCGGCGGCATCATGTCCGCCGCGGCAGACGGCATGCGCGCCGCGGAAGCGTTGCTGTCGCAATTACAAACAGGAGGAAATCAACATGGCTAAAACCATCGGCGTCATCATCGACTTCTTGAACGACGACTACCGCCGCCAACTCGACGCGGCGGCGGCAAAGTACGGCTACGAAACGCGTTATTATCCCGACAGCGCCTCCGCCGTCGGCAACGCCGACGATTGCGAGATCCTCTTCGGGCACTGCTCGCAGAAGGTCATCTCGTCGGCGAAGAACCTCAAATGGTATTGCTGCTGCTGGGCGGGGATCGACCGTTTCTGCAAAGACGACTTGTACCAAAACCCCGACTGCCTGCTCTCCAACTCCTCGGGCGCGTACGGCGTAACGATCTCGGAGCACCTCATTATGACGGCGCTGATGCTTCTGCGCCGCCAAATGGAATACACCGAGATCATCCGCGAGGGCGGGTGGAGCGTGCTGTCCGGAGGCATCCGCTCGCTCTACGGCTGCCGCATCACGGTACTCGGCACGGGCGACATCGGCACAGAGTTCGCCCGCCGCGCCAGAGCGTTCCGCCCCGCGCGCATCACGGGCGTGCGCCGCAGCGCGAAGCCCGGCGACGGCGCGTTTGACGAAATGCGCACGGTCGCGGAGCTGGACGCGATCCTGCCGGAGACCGAGCTTTTGGTGATGGCGCTGCCGAACACACCGGACACGGCGAATATCCTCGACAAGCGCCGCATGGCGCTGCTGCCGCAGGGCGCGTACGTTATCAACGTCGGCCGCGGCACGGCGATCGACCAGGACGCGCTCATCGAAGCGCTGGACAGCGGCCATCTCGCTGGCGCGGCGCTCGACGTCGTGGTGCCCGAGCCGCTGCCCGCCGACCATCCGCTCCGCAAGGCGAAGAATCTTCTTTTGACGCCGCACGTCGCGGGCAACATGACGCTCCCCTACACGCAGCAAAAGAGCATCGACATGTTCCTCGAAGACCTCGACAGCTACGTTTCCGGCAGGCCGATGAAGCACGTCGTCGACCGCAGGAAGATGTATTGACCCGCTCCAAGGTGCAAAAAGCAGCCCGAATTCGGGCTGCTTTTCACATTATCGGATACCAAAAAGCCGTTTTCCGTTCTCCGCCGTGCATGCGACGATCTCCTCCGCCGTCACGCCGCGGATCTCCGCAAGCTTTTCGGCAACGTATGTGAGATTGCGGGAATCGTTGCGCGTGCCGCGCAGCGGAACGGGCGCGAGGTAGGGCGAATCCGTCTCGATGAGGATGCGGTCGGCGGGCGCTTCGGCGGCGACCTCGACGGTTTTCTTCGCGTTTTTATACGTCAGCGGCCCGTCGAAGCCGACGTACCAGCCGAGTTTCCACAACTCGCGCGCCATCTCGACGCTGCCGGAGAAGCAGTGGAACACGCCGCGCACGTTCGGAAACTCCCGCACGAGCGCAAGGCTGTCGGCATGCGCGTCGCGGTCGTGGACGATCACGGGCAGCCCCAGTTCCTCCGCGAGCGCCATCTGGCGGCGGAACACGTCCTGTTGAAACTCGCGCGGCGGGTTTTCCGCCCAGTAGTAATCGAGGCCGATCTCCCCGATGGCGACGGCCTTGGGGTGCTTCGCCAGCTCGCGCAGGGTTTCGATGTCCTCCGGCACGAACGGCGCGCAGTTTTCGGGATGGTACCCCACCGCCGCGCAGACGTGCGGATACCGCTCCGCGAGCGCGAGCGCCGCGCGGGAGGAAGCGAGGTCGCAGCCGGGGTCGAGAATCAGCCCCACGCCGACGTCCGGCATGGAAGCGAGCAGCTCGGCGCGGTCCGCGTCAAACTGCTCGTCGTCGTAATGGGCGTGCGTATCGAAAATGAGGCTCATCAGCACATCTTCGCGCCGGCGGGGATGGCGTCGTCGAGCATGACAAGGTGCAGCTTCTCCTCGCCGTTTTCCTTGTGGACGGCGGAGATCAGCATCCCGCAGCTTTCAAGCCCCATCATCTTGCGCGGCGGCAGGTTGACGATGGCAAGCAGCGTCTTGCCGACAAGCGCCTCCGGCTCGTAGAACTTGTGGATGCCGGAGAGGATCTGGCGCGGGGTGCCGCTGCCGTCGTCGAGCTGGAACTTCAGGAGCTTCTCGCTCTTCTTCACGG
>CAMVGI010000287.1 GCA_947166955.1 uncultured Clostridia bacterium
GGTGCGCCGCCGCGCGGGCCAGCTCATCTGGCTGGGCCTGCTGTTTTCGGCGCTTATCACGCTGGTCGCCGCAGTGTGGACGGACGACATCCTCCGCATCACGAACACGCCCGATGAGATCTTTGACGACGCGTACCGCTACATCTCCATCGTGTTCCTCGGCGCGGGCGCGACCATCCTCTATAACCTCGGCTCCGGCGTGCTGCGCGCGCTGGGCGACAGCCGCACGCCGCTCTTTTTCCTCATGGGCGCGGTGAGCGTCAACATCGTGCTGGACGTCCTCTTTATGAAGGTGCTCGGCACGGGCGTCGAGGGTGCGGCGTATGCGACGGTGCTCTCTCAGGCGTGCGCGGGCGTCGCCTGCCTCGTCTATATGCACCGCCGCGTGCCGATGCTGCGCCTTGCGCGCGACGATTGGCGCCCCGACCTGCGGCGCATGCGCCTGATCGCGAGCATCGGCGTGCCGATGGGCTTGCAGTTCTCCATTACCGCCATCGGTTCGATCATGGTGCAGAGCGCGGTCAACGGCCTCGGCACCGCCGCGGTCGCGGCGGTCTCCGCCGGCAGCAAGGTACACATGCTCGTGAGCGCGCCGCTGGAGAGCTGCGGCATCGCGATGGCGACCTACTGCGGGCAGAACCTCGGCGCGAAGAACCTTGAGCGCATCCGCAAGGGCATGAACGCGGTGACGGTGATGTGCTTCGTGTACAGCGCCGCGGCGTTTGCGTTTAACTACTTCCTCGGCAGCGCGGTCGCGACGTTTTTCATCGACGGCGCGGAGGAGGCGATCCTCGCCGACGTACACCGCTACCTCACCTTCAACGGTGCGGCGTATCCGATGCTCGCGGTCATCTTCATCTACCGCAACGGCCTGCAGGGCATGGGCTTTTCCCAGCAGGCGATGGGCGCGGGACTTGCGGAACTGGTCGCCCGTGCGCTGGTTGCCTTCGGTCTCGTGGGGCGCTACGGTTTCCTCGCCGTGTGCTGCGCGAATCCGGCGGCGTGGCTCTTTGCCGACGCGCTGCTGCTGACGCTCTACCATGTGAAACTGCGCGCGCTGGATCGGCGCTGGACGGCGGAGGCGCACGCGCATGACCGCCGCGAGGGCCTCGTTTCCGTCTGCCTGCGCCGCGCGTAAGGCGCTTCTTGATACAGGGTATCGGGCAAAAGCCCGATACCCTTATTGTATTTTTCGTCAGATTGTGATAGGATAACGGCAAATTTCAACGGGAGGTACGACCGTTATGAAGATCAGCAGCGTTCTGGAGGACAAGAAGTATTCCGTCTCGTTCGAGGTGTTCCCGCCCAAGACCGAGGACGTACGCGAGAGCGTGGAGAAAGCGGCGCGCGAGATCGCCATGCTGAAGCCCGTCTTTATGAGCGTCACCTACGGCGCGGGCGGCGGCACGAGCGAATATACCGCGGCGCTTTCGGAGGAACTGCAAAAAAGCGCGGGCATCCCCGTGATGGCGCACCTTACCTGCATCACCTCCGACCGCGAGCGCATTCGCGAGCAGCTCGCGAAGCTCAAGAGCAAGGGCATCGAGAACATCCTCGCCCTGCGCGGCGACATCCCCGAGGGCTTCGAGCTCAAGGAGCAGAGCTATCACCACGCCATCGAGCTGGTGCGCGACATCAAGGCGTTCGACCCGAACTTCTGCGTCGCGGGCGCCTGCTATCCGGACACGCATCCGGACGCGCCGAACCAGAAGGAGGACATCCGCCATCTCAAGGAGAAGGTGGACGCGGGCATGGATTTCCTCGTCACGCAGATGTTCTTTGACAATCCCGTGTTCTATAGCTATATGTATCAGCTCCGCGAGGCGGGTATCATGGTGCCGGTGCACCCGGGCATCATGCCCATCGTCAACGCAAAGACCATCAAGCGCACGATCAAACTCTCCGGCACGACGCTGCCCGAGCGCTTCCGCCGCATCCTCGACACCTTTGGCGAGACGCCGAAGGCGATGCGTCAGGCGGGCATCGCGTATGCGACCGACCAGATCATTGACCTCTTTGCCAACGGCTTCAACACCGTGCACGTCTACTCGATGAACAATCCCGGCGTCGCCAAGGCGATCCTCGACAACCTTTCGGACATTCTCGGCTGAGCGGAAAACCCTTTTATGCGCATAAAAAACTGAATATATGCAAGAAATTATGAATACCCTGTGCATATTGCACGGGGTATTTTTAATATATAACGCATTTTCTTGTCATATATGACGATTGACGATGAAAGAAAAATGGATTATTATTCAATCATAAAACAACGGGACCGACCGTTGGCGAAATGAGATCAATGAGGAGGAACTTACGATGAAGAAGATGCTTGCTTTGCTGCTTGCAGCGATGATGGTTTTCTCTCTGGCTGCCTGCGGAGGCGGCAACAAGGCGAACAACGCCGCCGCTCCGGCGAACGCGCTGGAGAAGATCAAGGCGGACGGCGTGCTGACCGTGGCGACCTCGCCGGACTTCTCCCCGATGGAGTTTGTGGACTCGTCCAAGACCGGTCAGGAGCAGTACGTCGGTTTTGACGTGACGCTCGCCAAGTTTATCGCGCAGGAGCTCGGCGTCAAGCTGGAGATCCAGGCGATGAGCTTCGACGCCTGCCAGACCGCCGTCTACACCGGCACGGTGCCCATCTCCATCTCCGGCTTCTCCTGGACGGAGGAGAGAGCCCAGAACTATGAGCTTTCCGATTACTATTACGCCGGCGACAACGAGACCGCGCAGGTGCTGCTCGTCCGCAAGGCGGACGCGGCGAAGTACACCAAGCCGGAGGACTTCAGCGGCAAGGACGTGGGCGCGCAGAACGCGTCGCTCCAGATGCAGCTTCTCACCAGCCAGCTTCCCGACGCCAAGGCGATCACCATCGGCGACATCGGCGTGGGCGTGCTGGAGCTTCAGAGCGGCAACATCGAGGCGCTGGCGGTTGCCGAGGGCAACGGCAAGCAGATCATCGCGAACAACCCCGATCTGGTCATCTGCGATTGGCAGTTCACGGTCGACGAGGCGTATGAGGCGAACGTCATCATGATCCAGAAGGGCGAGAC
>CAMVGI010000288.1 GCA_947166955.1 uncultured Clostridia bacterium
AATGGGGACGCCCCACCACGTCGCCGCCGGCGATCTCCTCGATCTCGTCGAGCGTAAGCGGCATGCCGTTTTCGCTCAGGTACGCCGCGATGCGCGCCGCGCGCTCGTCGCGGCTTCTTTTCATACGGTCGCAAAGCCCCGTCAGCGCAGGGTCGTCCACGCGGTAGCCGTAGCCGAGGATGTGATAGGTGTGGTACTCCTTCGCGCTCAGCTCGATGCCCGGGATGACGCGCAGGCCGAGCGCCGCGCCCGCTTCCATCGCCTCGCGGACGCCGTCCGTCGTATCGTGGTCGGTCAGCGCCCAAGCCTGTACGCCGCGCGCTTTCACGAGCTTTGCAAGCTCGCTCGGGGTATACTGCCCGTCCGACGCGGTGGAATGGGTATGAAGGTCAGCCGTCATAGGATCACCTCTTTTATCAGCTGATCAGTCGGAACAGAAACGGCAGTTCCATGAGTTTTTCTTCCCACAAATGCGTGGTAAATTGCCGTGCGAACTTTTGGTTATGCTCAATGCCTCTTGAAAGGAAACTCCAATACAATGCGCGCGCGTCGACGGACAGCAACTCGCCCTCTCGCACGGAACCAAGCGCACACAGAAAGCGAAATGCCTGATTGAACAGGACGGAATAACCGGCCTGCCTGTAAAGGTCCCCGTCGAGTTCCTCGCCGCAATAGGTCAAAAAGCAACTGTTGATCAGCAGGTTTTCCTGCTCGCGCGCGTGTCTTGCACCATCCAGTTTCTCAAGATACGGCACAAGTTTCGCAAGCCCTTCGTTGTTCGTAAGCCAAAGCAAGTACTTGATAAGATCGGCAAACAGCAGGCAGGCCTCCGCACTGGTCTCTTTAAGCAACGGCTCGCTGATCCGATTGACCACGTGGATCTTGCTTGTCAACTCGCAGTCCAGTTTTTCACTCCCCGCCACGGCTCGATACTCGTCGGGCTTTCCAAAAAAACGCAGCAGTTCCTTTGCTTCGTCCCGGTCGTTTTTTGTCAAAGCCTCCTGCATCGCGTTGCTGAAAACAAGGAACAGCTTCTGCCGCTGCGTGATCGTACAATTCCTGTCTTTGAGCAGCGCCAGCGCCGTCCGGAACGCCTCGCGCAGCAGGATATCCTTCTCGGTATCGTCGCCATCCTCTTCATGCCCCGAAAGGAGCTTGATCGTGTCTCTTCTCAACAGCAGTTCCTTGGAAACCTCGGGACACGAGGGCGTTACAGTCATAAAAACGGTATTGCCCGTTCTACGCACGCTGCGCGGATAGCGCCTGCAAACGTCGCACAGCGCGTCCTCGCCCAGTTCAAGCTGGATCGAGCACCACCCCTCCTCGGTCATCATCACACAGTTTTGGTTGCTCTCGTGCTGCTTCAACCGCGGAATATCTCCCGAGCAGTCAATGCTCGCGTTCAGGCGCTCGCCGAATGCTCCGCCGATCGTTCGATAGCGCGCAAGCGTCTTGTTGTCGACATAGATCTTCCAGTCTCCGCCGCAGCAGGTGTACGGGCACGCGGAACCGACGCAGCGGAACAAATCGTACTGCTCGCTCTTAAAATAGATCATTTCAGCCCAAAGGCCTCCTCCAGGCGGTCGACGATCTCCTCCGGCGTCTCCTGGCCGTCGTTTTCGATGACAACGGTCGGGTGCTTCGGCTCGTCGAAGGGAAGATCCACGCCCATGACGTTCTTCGCGCCGGAGGAGTAAAGCCCCTTCTGGTCGCGCTTAAAGAGCGTCTCGCGCGTGACCTTGATGTAGATCTCCTTATAGTTGTCGATATGCTCGCGGTTCCACTGGCGCAGCTCCTCGTACATGGAGATGGAGCAGCACACCACGTCGATGCCCTGATCGGTGAGCATCTTGCACACGCGGAACGTGCGTGCCGCGCCGTGGCGGCGGTCCTCGGTGGTATACCCGATGCCGTCGAGGTAAACCGGACGGATCTGGTCGCCGTCGAGCACGATGATGTCGTTGCGCTTCGCCTTCTGTCGGCGGTAGAAGAGGCCGCCGATGGTGGTCTTTCCCGCGCCGGAAAGGCCGGTGAAGAAGTAGAGCGTACCTTTTTTGATTTCCATATCGGTGTTCTCCTTAATGATAGCGGGGATGCTTCATGAGCTTGGGGTCAAGGTCGAGCATCGGGATGGGCGAGAGCGGCTGGCCGCGCTTGTTGACGAAACGCAGGCCCTTGAGCATGATCTTCGCGTTATACGCACGGTTTTCGTCGAGCTTGTCCAAATATCGCTCCAACTGCATCCGCTGCGCCCTCTCTCGGTCTTCGTCGCTCATGGGAACACTGTTCTCCGTAATAAAGTCCAGCTTCTTAAACAGCTCCCACCAGCTCTCGCGCATAATGCCGCGCAAGGTCGTAAACTGCTTTACCCACTCGTCTACCCGCTCCATATCCACGTCTTTTCCGTCATAGTAGTGGAAATCGTAACCGTATGCCTCATATACGTCGCGCATAAAGAATTCGACGAAACCTCGCTCGGCGTCGTTGCAGTACTCGTCGTAGGTGCGGTAGACCGTGGCGGTATCGAAGCCGACAACGTTGGTGGCAAACTGGCGCGGGTCGCGCTTGCCCTCGTCGGAGCAGTAGGTCATGCTCTCGGTGTACGGGATGTCGAGAAACGCGGCAAGGCCGCGGAAGGTCGCCTCCGGCTCCAGCTTGCCGTCCTCGAAGCGGACGATCACCGCGTCGTGATAGAGCCGCTCGTCGGGATCGCGCAGATAGCTGCGGTTGAGGATGCGCTGCGAAACGCTGTCCGGCACAATAAAAACTTCGTCGGTATTCAGCAAATTGTTGACCTCGTCCGAATTTGCCTCGTCCTTCATAAAGCGTACCGACGCGCCGTAGCTGGTTGTGGGGCGGCGCAGGGGCACAAAAGTCTTAATGTACTTAAACTCGTTGAGCCACGTGCAGCTTCGCAGCGTTTCCGCCTGCTCGGAAACCAGCTCCGCGTCGCCGCGTTCGTTGACTTGGAGCGTACAAACGACGTTGCGAAAATGCGGCTGGAAAAAGAGCGCGGGCGCGATGCGGGAGGTCGGATCGCACTCGTTCT
>CAMVGI010000289.1 GCA_947166955.1 uncultured Clostridia bacterium
CGTCGACCTGAAACTTCGCGGTGCCGTAGTTGTCGGCAAAAACGATCAGCGTTTCCACCGGCACGTTCTTGACGCCCGCGCGCATAAAAATGCGGTTCAAAACGACCTTCTGCTCCTCAAGATCCGGCAGCGGGTTGTCCGCCCAGCGCTCGTCCTTGTTGAACACGAAACGCCAGCGCGGCTCGTTCGCCCCGCCGAAGATCTGCAATCCGAACGGAAACACCTTGACCGCCACGACCTTGTCCGGCAACACGGCGATCAACTCGTAAAACTGTTCGTCCTTCTTGGAGCGGATCGTCTTGTTCATGTAGCATTCCGTCCCCGCTCCGCCCGCGTGCCTGAGCGCCTTCGCCGTGCGCGGGATCGCATGCGCCAGATCACGGTGCGCGTCCATGATGCGGATGACGAGCTTGATCAGCCCGATGCTGACGGCGATAAGCAAAAAGAAAAACACGTAGTCCCACGTGGTATGCAGCTTCCAGACGTTGAACCCGCTGAAGTCGAACCAAGAGCCGAATATTCTGTCCATAGTGCCTCCGATTATGGCATTTCCCGCACAAAAATGGTAAAAATGCCCATAGATATGTGCTTACATCATACCATAAAAAGGCGCGAAAGAAAAGGCGGAAACGCACATTTGGCATTATAGCAAATTATTTTTGCACCGATTTGAATATTGTGAACAAAGTTTGAACGGATACCCGTTTTTTTCCAAAACCCCATTGCCCTTTTCGTGCGAAAATGTTAAAATCACTATATCCCAAGGGTGGGGATTGCCAATTTTGCACAAAAGGTTCCCGAACAGGAGCCTTTTGTCATGAAAAGCGCCCCTATCAGACGGAGAAAAATGAAGGAGGAAAGAAAATGCCATCCAACAGCCTCACCAAAAAGACCTGGCTCGACAAGTTCCTGGACGGTCTGGAGAGAGTATGCAACAAGTTGCCGCCCCCGGTCATCATGTTCATCTATCTCTTCGTGATCATCGCCGTCATCAGCGCCCTGTGCGCCGCGGGCGGCATGGAAGCGCTCAACCCCGCCACGCAGGAAGTCGTTAAGGTCCAGAACCCGCTTTCCACCGCCGGTCTCGAATGGTTCCTGTCCAACATGGTCAAGAACTTCACCGGCTTCGCCCCCCTTGGCCTCGTCATCACGATGACGCTTGCCATCGGTCTGTGCGAAGAAGGCGGTCTGATCATGACGCTGCTTAACGATAAGCTGCGCAACATTCCCCCCGCGATCCTCGCTTACGTTATCGCCCTCGTCGGTACGATCGGCAACCTTGCCTCCGATACCGCGATGGTCGTTATCCCCCCGATCGCCGCTATCCTTTACTACGGCGCCGGCAAGCACCCGGTCGTCGGTATGATCAACGGCTATGCGGGCGCTCAGGCGGGCTTCTCGGCGAACCTGATGATCGCCGGTACGGACGCTCTGCTGCAGGGCATCACCAACACCAACCTCGACGGCTTCCTCGGCGAAGGCAAGTTCCACGTCGACGTATCCTGCAACTGGTACTTCATGTTCGCCTCCACGTTCCTGTGCGCGATCGTCATCGGTTCCGTCTGCAACCTCGTCGTCGACAAGCGCTTCGGCACCTATACTCCGGGCGAGGGCGCGGAAGTTCCCGAGCTTAAGGACGTCGACCCGAAGGATAAGAAGGCGCTCGGCAAGGCCGGTATCGCCGCCTTGATCTACCTTATCATCATTTTGGTCGGCTACTTTGTCGGCCCGCTCGCCAAGATCAACGAGGACGGCAGCCGCCAGCTCGTCGGCTCCCTGCTGCTGTCCAACCTGATCCCCGTTCTGTTCTTCTTCTTCGCGATCCCCGGTCTGGTCTTCGGCTTCTCCTCCGGCCGCTTCAAGAACAGCAAGGACGTCAACAAGGCGTTCAGCCATCAGATGAGCCTGAGCGGTTCCTACATCGCGTTCTGCTTCTTCTGCGGTCAGTTCAACGCCCTGTTCAGCTGGACCAAGCTCGGCACGGTCATCGCCATCGACGGCGCCACCGCCCTCGGCAACGCGGGCTTCACCGGCTTCGGCCTGATCGTCTGCCTGATCCTCCTGACCGGTCTTATCAACCTGCTCGTCCCCTCCGGCTCCGCCAAGTGGGCGATCCTCGCGCCGGTCTTCGTCCCGATGATGATGCTGCTCGGTTATCACCCCGGCTTCACGCAGCTCATTTATCGTCTGGGCGACTCCCCGACGAACGCGTTCACTCCGCTGTCCCCGTACATCTGGGTCACGCTGAGCGTCGCGCAGCGCAACTACGACAAGGACCTGCAGATCGGCACGATGGCCGCGGGCCTCTTCCCCATCGCCATCGTCCTTCAGATCGCGTGGATCATCTTCCTGGGCATTTGGATGCTCATCGGCATTCCCGTCGGCCCCGGCACCCCGATCTATCTGCCTGCCGGTATTCTGTAAGCAGCGCGGAAACGCAGCAAACAAGGAGCCGCACCTCTTGGTGCGGCTCCCTTTCCCTTTCCGCGGCACAGCGCCCAATCTACCGTTTTTAAGAGGAAACCATCGTGGAAGAAAAGAAAACTCCCGTCCAGACCTCGGAATCCTATCCGCTCGCCGTGGTGCTCGCGCTCACCGGCGGCTTTCTGGACGCCTATACCTACGTCTGCCGCGACGACGTGTTCGCCAACGCGCAGACCGGCAACTTCGCGCGCCTCGCCATGTCCCTCGCGGGCGGCCATTGGCTGCTGGCGGTCCGCTATCTGCTGCCCATTTTGTCGTTTATCGTCGGCGTAACGCTCGCCATGCGCATCCGCAAGCGGTTTGCAAGTGCGCGGCTGCATTGGCGTCAGGTCTCGGTCCTGCTGGAGATTGCGCTGCTCGCCGTCGTTTCGCGTATCCCCTCCGGCGAGACCAGCAACATCGCCGCCAACATCCTTGTTTCCTTTACCTGCGCCATTCAGGTGGAGACCTTCCGCAAATTCCTCGGCAGCGTTTTCGCCTCGACGATGTGTACAGGAAACCTCCCCGCCGCCACCGAGACGCTGAACCGTTACTTTGAAGACAAGGACCCGAACG
>CAMVGI010000290.1 GCA_947166955.1 uncultured Clostridia bacterium
CACTTCCGCTGCCACGCGCAGACCTCCTCCCAAACGAATTGGTCGAGGTCGGTGACAAAGCCGTACTGCTCCAGCACGGGAACAAAGATGCCCGGGGAAACCATCGTCCCGTCCTTCCGCTTCCAGCGCACGAGCGACTCCGCGCCGACGACCCGCCCGCTCTCGATCTCGCACTGGGGCTGGAGCTGGATGAACAGTTCCTGATTCTTCAGCGCCTGCTGGAAATCGGAAAGGATCTGGTAATCCCGCTCCGTCTTCTGATACATGGACTCCTCAAAGACGCGGATGCGGTGGTGATAGTCCTCCTTCGCGTGCTGCGACGCCTGCGCCGCGCGGTCAAACAGCTCCTCCACGGAGATCTTCCCGTCCGCCATGCACACGCCGAGCGCGGGCATGAAGCCGACGGACGTGCCGTGCTCCATAACGAACTCGTGAATGCTGTCAAACAGCTTTTTGATGGATCCCTCGTCATAGGGGGCAAGCAGCGCGAAGTCGTCCTGCCCCAGATAGCTGGCGATACCGCCGGTCGTCTCCTCCACGCCGGCGAGGCGCTCGCCGATCTGCGCGAGCAGCCGGTCGCCCGCTTCTCTTCCGTACCATTCGTTGAAAAGCTTAAAGTGCTCCACATCGAACGCGATGACGCACCAGCCGTCCGGACGGGTCTGCAGCAGTTCCCTGCCGTGAATGTACAACGCCGTTTCCGAGCGCAGGCCGGTCAGCTCGTTGCGCTTGTCGATGTCTCCGTTGTTGTTCACGCACACCAGAATATGCCGCTCGTCCTCCTGCATGCGGGTGATGTTCATATTGACGTAGGTGGTGACGCCGTCGACCAGATGCCGATAGGACAGCGTAAAGGAACCGTGTGCGTCCAAATGGTGCATGATATTCTCTTTGGTGAAGGCGGTGAGGAAGTCCTCCTGGTCGTCCGGATGCAGCACCCCGACGGAGCGCCGCCGGCAAGTGTTGAAGAAGTCGTGCCCGCGCTCCTCCTCCGGCAGATCCGCGTCGACGATCTCGCGGCTGTAGTCGTCGTATTCGTCCGTCTCCAGATCGACGCAGTAGAGGTAGGAATAGTTGGCGGAGAGGGTATGCGCGAGGCTGGAATACATCGCGCTCGCGCTCTGCGCCTTTTCGTAGGCCTCCTTTGCCTCCGCCGTCTCCCGCTTGACGCGCATCAGCTCCGTATAGTCAAGACGCATGCACAGCGTGCAGAGTCTGCCCTTGGTGTCCGTGAATTTCAGTCTGGTCGTCTGGAACTGCCGCGGATTCCCCGCCGCGTCCGAGACCTCCTCGTAAAAGGAGTAGGGCTGATCCATGGAAAGCGCCTTTTTATCGTCCTCGGCAAAGCGCTCCACCGTGTCGATGTCGAAAATGTCGTAGTCCGTCAGTCCGATGACGTCCTCCGGAACGCTCCGGTTCGCAAACTCCGCAAACGCCTGATTGCAGGCGAGGTATTCGCCGGTCTCCACGTCCTTCGAGGAGGTCATGCCCGGCATGTTGGTCAAAAGCGCGGTGACGCTCTGCGTCAGCTCCGCGATCTTGATCGCCGCCGCCGCCTGCTCCGAAAGGCGCTGGCTTTCCTCCTCCATCTCGCGGGCCCGATCCTTCACTGCCGCCGCGCTCTTCGCCTGATCCGTCATCTCCTGTGAGAGCGTGGTGATCGCGTCGATCAGAAGCTTGACCTCGCTGCTCGCCTCAAGATCCGACGCGTCCAGTGTGAGGTCGGACGCGTCCCCGCTCTCTCTCGTCAATCGGGCAAAGCGCAGGGCGCTCTGCTCCAGCGCGCGGATGGGTCTGGTAACGTTTCTGCGCAGCCAAAGCGCAAGCAGCGTGCCGAACAGCACGCAGACCGCCACGATCAGCGATACGCTGCGCTGAACGTAGCCGGAAACGGTACTCTGCACGTCCTCGATAACGTAATACGCGCCGATGATCGCAATGGTTTCCCCGTCCGAGGTTTGGAGCGGCTTGCAGCCGGTGTAGCCCACGCCGTCGCTCCATACATCCTTAAAAAAGCTGACCTCGCCGGGCTTATTCCACGCGTCCAGAAACGGCTGCACCTGCTCGCGCGTATAGTCCTCGCTTTCATCGTAAAGGAGCGGCCAATCGTCCGTCGGCTCGCCCGCCGCGATCGCCGCCTCGATCTCCGCCTGACTCGTGGAGGAGACCACGCTGATCATCGTGCCGTCCGGCGTGTCCTTCGGAATGACAATATAGAGGTACGCAAGCTCGAAATCGTCCACGAAGCGGTTGATCATCTTTTGCAGCTCGTCGCGCTTGGGCGAAGAAACGCCGGTTTGGATGCACTCGCGCAGATCGTCCGCGTCCGTGCTGCGCTCCACCGCGTTCACGACATCCCGCAGCCTAGTCTCATACTGCTCATAGAGCGCGTCGGAAAACGCCACGCGTGTTTGCAGCGACAGCAGCAGGCTCAAAACGGCGATAAGTCCGGCGCAGCCGATCAGGATGCTGCGGTTGATCGGGCTTTTTTGTTTGCGAATCGACATGAAGCCTTCCCTCTTCCTATTTCTACATAATCCCACAGGCTAATCATACCTGAAATGAAAGCAAATCACAAGTGGAAAAGCGAAAAAAAATGTGATATAGTGAGATTACCATATCGTTCCAATCATTCGACGCAAGGAGGCGAGCGAATCCATGAGGATCCTGTTTGCGACCAGCGAATGCGCGCCGTTCAGCAAATCAGGCGGTCTTGCGGACGTGGCATATTCCCTGCCGCCCGCGCTCAAGGAGGCGGGAGACGAGGTCGCGGTCATCACGCCGCTGTATCGGTGCGTACGCGAGAAGTTCGGAGAGGATCTTACAAAGGCGGGAAACTGCACCGTCTATCTCGGGCAGACGTCCTACACCTGCGGCCTGTACCATACCGAGAGCTGCGGGGTCAAGGTCTGGTTCGTGGAGTATAATTGGTTTTTTGACCGCGACCGGCTCTACGGCTACGGAGACGACGCGCTGCGCTTCGCCTTTTTCAGCCGCGCGGTGGTGGACCTTCTGCCCCGTCCGGACTTCCGG
>CAMVGI010000291.1 GCA_947166955.1 uncultured Clostridia bacterium
CCCGCATCCCCAGCTTGGAAGGCTGGTGCCCTGGCCATTGTGCTACACCTGCATCGGCAGCCGACCGGCAGCCAAGTGGCTGAATGGCCCACAAACATTGTCAGCTAAACGATAATAGCACGCGCCACCGCCGCTGTCAAGCTAATTTTTGGGCATTTGCCGGAAAACGGACAAAAAAAGCTTGCAACGGCGCGTCTTTTGTGTCATAATAGCGGAGCGGTTCGCCGCGAACGAAATACGGACAGGTATCGAAGTGGTCATAACGGCCCTGACTCGAAATCAGGTGTACCCGCAAGGGTACCGTGGGTTCGAATCCCACCCTGTCCGCCAGAAAAAAACGACGTCTTTCGACGTCGTTTTTTCTATGCTTCCTTACGGCTGCTTGCCGATGTAGGCAAGGATGCCGCCGTCGACATACAGGATGTGTCCGTTGACGAAGTTCGACGCGTCGGACGCAAGGAACACCGCGGGACCCATCAGGTCTTCGGGCGTGCCCCATCGCGCCGCGGGCGTCTTGGCGACGATGAACTGGTCGAAGGGATGGCGGCTGCCGTCGCTCTGGCGCTCGCGCAGCGGCGCGGTCTGCGGCGTGGCGATATAGCCCGGGCCGATGCCGTTGCATTGGATGTTCGCCCCGCCGTACTCCGAGCAGATGTTGCGCGTGAGCATCTTGAGTCCACCCTTTGCGGCGGCATAGGCGGAAACGGTCTCGCGTCCCAGCTCGCTCATCATCGAACAGATGTTGATGATCTTGCCGCGGCCTTTTTTGAGCATCCCGGGAATGACCGCCTTGGCGCAGATGAACGGCCCCACGAGGTCGATGTCCACGACCTCGCGGAACTCCTCCGCGCTCATCTCGGTCATCGGGATGCGCTTGATGATGCCGGCGTTGTTGACGAGAATGTCCACGACGCCAAGCTCCGCTTCGATCTTCGCGACCAGCGCCGTGACCTCGTCCTCCTTCGTCACGTCCGCGATATAGCCGCGCGCGTCGATGCCCTTCGCCCTGTATTCGGCGAGCGCGCGGTCGAGATTTTCGCGGCTGCGGCAGTTGAAAGCGATCTTCGCGCCCGCGCGCGCAAGCGCCTCCGCCACGGCAAAGCCGATGCCGTACGCGCCGCCGGTGACGAGGGCGACCCTGCCCTCAAGGGAAAAGCTCTTCATAACATCCATTTGTCTGCCTCCGTTTTATCGAAGCTGATCGACGGGGATAACGTCCATATCGTCGAACTCCTGATTTTCGCCGCCCATCGCCCAGATGAACGTGTAGCTGCCCGTGCCGGCGCCCGCGTGGATCGACCACGACGGCGAAATGACCGCCTGCTCGTTTTTCATGACGATATGGCGGGTCTCGTCAGGCTGTCCCATCATGTGGAACACGACCTGATCCTCGGGCATCTCAAAGTACGTGTAGATCTCCATGCGGCGCTCGTGCGTGTGCGCGGGCATGGTGTTCCAGACGCTGCCGGACTCCAGCACCGTCATGCCCATGGAAAGCTGGCAGGTCTTGAGCACGGCGGGGTGGATGAATTGGTTGATGACGCGCTTGTTGGAGGCCGCCGCGTCGCCGCAGGGCTTTTTGGCGGCGTCCGCGAGCTTCAAAAGCCGCGTTTCCCAGCTGCGGTGCGCGGGCGCGGAGACCATGTAGAACTTCGCGGGCTTGGCCGCGTCGTCGCTTGAAAACTTCACGTCCTTCGCGCCCATCGTAATGTACAGGCAGTCCTTGTAGCCAAGGTCGTACACGGTGCCGTCCACCGTGATCTTCCCCGCGCCGCCGATGTTGAAAATGCCGATCTCGCGACGCTCAAGAAAATAGTGGGTGCCGAAATTCGCCCACACGTCGATGCCCTTGTCGATGGGCACCGTTTCCTTCACCGGCATGCAGCCGAGCGTCACCATGCGGTCGACGTGGCTGTAGACCGCGACGACCGTATCGGGGCGGTAGAGGTTTTCGATCAGGAACTCGCGGCGCAGCTCCTCGGTGGTGTAGCGCTTGACGTCGTTTGGGTTGGCGGAATAGCGAATATCCATGTCAGTTCTCCTTCTTTTCCGCGGGCAGGAAACCCTCCCGCATGGGGTGAAACACGTCCAGCAGCTTGCCCGCCTCCAGACAGGTGCAGCCGTGGACGACGCCGTTTTCCTTGAGCAGCGTATCGCCGGGGCCGACCGTGCGGTGCTCCCCGTCGATGACAAAGTCGAATCTGCCGGAGACGATGTAGGTGATCTGCGTGTGCGGATGTGAGTGCAGCGCGCCGACGGCGCCCTGCTCGAAGGTGTTCTCCACGCACATCAGGCCGTCCGTATAGGCGAGGATGCGCCGCGTCACGCCTTCGCCGCCGTTTTGCGGCAGCGTGTCTTCGTACGGCACCCAACGCGCGTGCTTTTGCGGTATCTGCATAGCGTTTTCCTTTCCCGGGCAGTCCGCCCGCGTCGGCGCATCAGGGGATAAAATACTGCGGATATGCCGCGCGGATGGCGCTCTCGTCGATTTTGTAGCGGTTGAGGTGCTTCTCCATCAGGCTGCGCGCAAGGGCGGCGTCGTGCGCTTCGATCGCTTTGACGAGGTTCGCGTGGTCCTCGACGATCTTGGTGTTTTTCACCGAGTTGAGCGCCATGCTGCGCACGCGGTCGAAGTGGATGGAGATGCCCTGCATGAGCATGTAGACCTGCGACTTCTGCGCGATCTCAAAGAGCTTGGCGTGGAATTGGTTATCGAGCGCCATGAGCGAATCGGGATAGTAGCTGTCGAGATAGAAGTTCTGCAAGCGGACGTTCTCGCGCAGCTGCTCGACGTCCGCCGCCGCTGCCATCGCTGGCCTTGGCGGAGTGAAGAAATCCGGCGATACAATGACGGGAAATCTGAGCATTCAGAGTAATCTTTATCCCTCTGTCTACCTCCTGCCAACCTACAACGACACCACCAACCGGACGGTTTTTGAGGGGAGTTACATCGGCGCGTCTTCTTTCGCCGCTTGGGAGGACAGCACTGGCAATAATCGCCGGATGCTGGAAGTTCGGACAAAGGGA
>CAMVGI010000292.1 GCA_947166955.1 uncultured Clostridia bacterium
AGAGGAGCGGACAGGAGCGGCCTCGTGCTGGTGCTGGCGATGCAGACCCGCGACTGGTGGATCTCCACCCGGGGTTCCGCCATCCGCACCTTCACCGACTACGGCATCAACACCTACATCGGCGAAAAGGGGATCGTTCCGATGCTTCACTCCGGACAGTACGCGGCCGCGTTCCGGGAATTCGCCGCGAGAGCCGACGCCCTGATCCGGTATGAAAAGGAAAACGGCGAGCCCTACGACTACGACAGCGATAAGGAGCCCGTCAAGACCTTCTCCTTGAAGCGTCTTCTCGGATCCCTCGCGGCGGGTCTTCTCGCGGGCCTCGTCCCCGTCTCCTCGATGAAGAGCCAGCTGAAATCCGTCCGGGCCCAGCACGGCGCTCAGTCCTACGCAAAGGCGGACAGCCTGAACGTGACGAGCGCGAACGATTACTTCATCGGACGCCACGTCAGCCGGAGCCTGCGTCAGACGGAGCGGTCGGGCGGCGGAGGAAGCTCCACCCACGTTTCGTCCTCCGGCGCGACTCACGGCGGCGGCGGCGGAAAATTCTGAGAGGAGGATCGCTTCAATGGGCATTTTGGACGATCTGAAAAAGTGGGCGCATCCTTACGAGGACGAGGACGACGAGGGCTACGAGGACGATTTTCCGGATCTGCGCGAGCGCGGCGACACCGGCGCTTTTGCCGAGCGCGGCGACCGCGGCGGTCGTGACCGCGGCTATTCCGGTTCCCGCGGCCGCGAGAGCGAGGACGAGCGGCGCAACAAGGTCGTGAATATCCACGCGACCACGCAGCTCAAGGTCGTGCTGGTCAAGCCGGAGCGTTTTGAGAACGCGTCCGAGATCGCCGACCATCTCAAGGAAAAGCGCACGGTCGT
Organism: uncultured Clostridia bacterium; assembly: GCA_947166955.1. The sequence goes on from CAMVGI010000292.1 coordinate 877, forward strand.
CATCAACCTTGAATCCACGAACAAGGACGTCGCGCGCAGACTGATCGACTTCCTCTCCGGCGTCGCGTACGCGGGCGAGGGCAAGATCAAGAAGGTCGCCGCCAACACGTACATCATCACGCCCTATCATGTGGACATCATGGGCGACCTGATCGACGAGCTGGAAAGCTCGGGTCTGTATCTGTAAGGGGGCCTTTTTCAATGTTAACGCCGCAGGAAGTAGCCGAACACGCCTTCGCAAAATCCGCGTTCGGCGGTTACAATATGACCATGGTGGACGAGTTCCTCGACGAGCTGACCGACGACTATACGGCGCTCTACAAGGAAAACGCCGCGCTCAAGGCGAAGATGAAGGTGCTCGTCGAAAAGGTCGAGGAGTACCGCGCGACCGAGGACGCCATGCGCAAGGCGCTGCTCACGGCGCAGAACATGGCGAGCAGCATGGTCTCCGAGGCCGAGGAAAAGAAGGAAACGCTGCTTGCCGACGCCGAGATGGAGGCGCGCGCGAAAATCGGCGCGCTGCACGACGAGATCGTATTCGAGCAGAAGCGTCTCAATGCCATCAAGACGCAGACGAAGGACTTCGTCGAACAGTCCCGCGCCATCTGCGAATCGCAGCTTCGCGCGCTGGAAACACTGCCCGATCTCACGCCCGAGCAGATCGAGCAGACGACCAGCGAGGTCAAGGCGGAGCGCGACGCGGCGGCGGACATCGCGGCGCTGGGCGAGAAGATCGTCGCCTCCTATGAGCGCAAGCAGGCCGAGGCGACGGACGCCGCCGATACGGACGCGACCATCCCGTTCCCCACGGCGAAGGCAGCAAGACCCGCCGTGCCGGAGCATCCGGCGGCGAAGGCCGAAACGCTCGATACGGACGACAGCCCCTTTGTCGATGCGGATACGCGTCCGATCAAGCTCGCCGACCTCAAGTTCGGCAGAAACTACAACGCGGACGAAGAAGAATGAAAAAAGCGGCGCGATCGCGCCGCTTTTTGAGCAAAGCGAGGTGTTTTTATGAGCAAAAAACCCATCGTCGCCTTTCTTTACGATTTTGATAAGACGCTCTGCACCACGGACATGCAGGACTACGCCTTCATTCCGAGCCTCGGCTATACGCCCAGGGAGTTCTGGGCGATCGCCAACAACTTTGGCTGGAACAACCACATGGACGGCCTGCTCGCCTACATGTACACGATGATCGACGAGTGCCGCAAAAAGGGCGTGAAGCTCGACCGCGAGTATCTTGTGAACTGCGGACACGCCATCGAGCTGTTTCCCGGCGTGCGGGAGTGGTTCGGCCGCATCAACGCCTTCGGCGAAAGCCTCGGCGTCACGGTGGAGCATTACGTCCTTTCCTCGGGCCTCAAGGAGATCATCGAGGGCAGCGGCGTGGCGCACGAATTCAAGGAGATCTACGCCTGCGAGTTCCTCTACGGCGAAGACGGCCTTGCCATGTGGCCGAAGCTCGACGTCAACTTCACGAACAAGACGCAGTTCGTCTACCGCATCAACAAGGGCATTCTCGACGTCGCGAACGACCGCGACCTCAACGCCTCGATGCCGGACGACAGCAAGCGCGTCCCGTTCACGAACATGATCTACGTCGGCGACGGACTTTCCGACGTGCCGTGCATGAAGATGATGCGCGCCTACGGCGGGCAGGCGGTCGCGGTATATCAGGCGAACAATCGCGCGGGCGTGGAGGCGCTGCTCGCGGACGGGCGCGTGGACTTCATCTTCCCCGCCGACTATCGGGAGGACACGGCGCTTGACACGACGCTCAAAAACGTCCTGCGCAAAATGGCGATCGCCGACGAGCTTGCCGAGGTGAACGCCGCGCAGCTCAAAAGCATAAAGGAAAAGCAGCCGTAAGGCTGCTTTTCCTTTACTCGTCCAGCTTCAATACCGCGAGGAACGCCTCCGTCGGCACCTGCACCGTGCCGAGGGAGCGCATCTTTTTCTTGCCCTCTTTCTGCTTCTCCAACAGCTTCTTTTTGCGCGTGATGTCGCCGCCGTAGCATTTCGCGAGCACGTCCTTGCGCATCGCCTTGACGGTCTCGCGCGCGATGACGCGCCCGCCGATGGCGGCCTGCACCGGCACCTCGAAGAGCTGGCGCGGGATGTTGTCCTTGAGCTTTTCGCACAGCTTG
>CAMVGI010000293.1 GCA_947166955.1 uncultured Clostridia bacterium
TCAAATTGGCGATTTCTGATGGACTCTTTTTGGCGGTTTCAGCCGGACGCTAACAGCGGTGGTTTTCAGCCTCATCGAGACGGCAAAAGAGAGTCACTTGGATCCATACGCCTATCTGCTACACATCTTCCGCACCGCGCCAAATCTTGACCAAACGAGTGCAGACTGGATTTTGCCCCTGCTGCCGGAGAACGCGCCGGACGATTGCAAAGTGAATACCTGAGTTGTGCAGAGCCTCGGCAACCGCCGAGGCTCTGCTGTTATGTGACGTTGCTAGAGTTGACGCTTACAAAGCAAGCGCCGCTCAACGCGCGGCGCTCACCATTTTCGCTTTTTCCCACGCGGCGGCGGTTCCGCCTCGCGGTGCGGGAACTTGTGCTCGATGAGGATCACGTCGTCCCCGATACGGCGGATCGCGCGCCAGGGGATATAGAATTCCTCTCCCCGTCCGAACAGTCCGAAGAACTTGAGCGGCCCCGGCACGATGATCGCCGTGATCTCCCCCTCTGGGATACGTAGGTCAAGGTCGCCGACGTAGCCCAAGCGGCAACCGTCGCAGATGTTGATGACCTCCTTGCACCGCAGTTCGGTAAAGCGCTGATCCATCTCCCCACCTCTTTCCCTACAGGATATGCAAAGGCGAGGACGTCCGATGCGGGACAAATCAACGTTCCTGCGTGATTTTGCCGTTTTCCACGCGGTAAACGTGATCGCAGTTTTCAATCGTGGTCAGGCGATGTGCAATGATGAGCATGGTTTTCTGCCCCTGCAGATGGTTGATGGACTTCATAATTTCCGCCTCCGTCTCGTTGTCGAGCGCGGAGGTCGCCTCGTCGAACACCAGCACCGCGGGGTCGCGGTACAGCGCCCGCGCAATACCGATTCGCTGCCGCTGCCCGCCGGAAAGCCGAATGCCGCGCTCGCCGATCTGAGTGTCGAGCCCGTCCGGAAGGGCTTTGACAAAGTCGGCAAGGGACGCCTCCTCCAGCGCCTGCCAGACCTTATCGTCGGAGATGTCTTCTTCCCGCTCGCCGAAACAGATGTTGTTCCGGATCGTATCATCGAGCATGAAGATCATCTGCGGAATGTAGCCGATCTGCTCATGCCAGCCTCGCATGTCCGCGGAAATACTCGTCCCGTCGACCAGCACCTGTCCGTTTTGCGGCTTCAGAAGGCCGAGCAGAATATCGATTGCGGTCGTTTTCCCCGCGCCGGAGCCGCCCACCACGCCGACCGCCTCCCCGCGGCGGATCGTCATGGACGCATCGGAGAGCACCTCGGTCTCCGCATCCGGATAGCGGAAAGAGATTTCACGGAAGTCGATTTCATTCCGCAGCGGCTCAATATCGGCATTCTTCTCCGCCTTGCCGCTTTCGCGATTCAAGCCGTCCAAGGACGCTCCGTTTCCCTCCATGGCATCCAGGCTCTCAATCAGCTTGTCAAGCATCGGCTCGAATTGCGCGGCGGTCGCAATACCGCTGATGATGCGGTTCACAGCCGGAAGCAGGCGTATCGCCGCCATGCCGACAGCCGTCAGCATCGGGATAAGCGCTTCCAAACTGCCGCCGCGGTAAATCAGGAACGCGACCACCAAAAACATGGTGCTCATACTGAACGCTTCGATCAAAAAACGAGGCGTTATCCCGAGAATCTGGCTTTTTCGCAAGGTACCGACATATTCAGAGCCGTTACTCTCAAAATTGTTTTGGAAGTAGTCCTCTTTTCCGGTGATCTTTACCTCTTTGATGCCCTGCACGGATTGCATCAGCCACTTATTCATCGCCGTACCAGTTCTCTGCTGCGTCAGGCCGATCCTGCGCAGCCTCGGTTTGATGACATAGCTGACAACAAGCAGCAGTATGGCAAACATGATTGCCATACAAAACGTGATAAAACGCGCCATCATAAAGACGGTCGCTCCCAGCATCACAGATACGACCAGTTCGGTGAAAACTCCCAGCAGGTTCAGCAGCAGGGTAAAGGTATTGGTTACGTCTTTGGTTATCACGCGAAGCAGTTCCCCAGAACTGAGTTGCAAAAAGTCTTCATACGGGCGATGCAAATAGCTGTCGAGCACACGGCTCTGCATAGCGAGCATGTTGCCATATACAAAGCGATACTGTATGTTATACTCAAACAGCAGATATATATTTTTGATAATGTAAACCGCCGCCAACAGCACGGCAACGACTACCAAAAAAGTTCGTGGAATCTGCAGATGGAACGCGGCGCAGATAAGCTTCGCGTACCACTTCTGCATCGCCTTCTCCGGCTCCATCACCGCACTGATAAACGGCAGAACAAGCGAGACCGAAAACGTCTCCAAAAGTCCGCCGATCACCATAAGAACGGCAAGCTCAATGATTCGCGTCTTTTGTCGGCGAGAAAGGATAGCGCGGAACTTTTTCGTAATTCGTATCAGCAGCATAGCTTCTCTTTTGTTCCTTCTCTATAGAGTATTGATTGCTTTGGTAATCCTCTTCGCACCGTTTCCGTCCACCAAATCGTGCGCAGTCTGTGCCAATCTGCGGCGCAATTCAGTTTTCTTGTCCAGTTCATTCAATTTCTGGTCAAAAGTCTCCGGGAAATTTGCATTTTCCCGGATATCCCCTGCATACGCAGCCGCGCCGCATTGACAAAGCGCGCGGGCGTTTTCTTGTTGATTATCTGCAAGCACATAGGATATGATCGGGACGCCGCTTGCGCAAAGTTCGTACAGCGTGCTGCCAGACGCCGTGATTGCCACGTCACAGCGCGTCATCAACTCATATATCTCGTGAACATTCTCGTGAACAGCAACATTTGTAAGGCTGCGAGCGAGTTCTTTTATCTCCGGCGCATCCACGCACAACTTTCCAAGAAGCACATGAAAATGATACCGATTCATTGCTTTGCTCTGTGCCAAATGGCGCAAATAACGCAGCGCAACATGTTCGTGATCCGCGCCGCCGGTGGAAAAGAAAACATTTGAGACGCTTTCACGCACATTGCGCAGAGGACGATTTTGAAACTCCTTGC
>CAMVGI010000294.1 GCA_947166955.1 uncultured Clostridia bacterium
AAGAAGACGAAAACCGGGTGGAGCACGAATATCGACGTGATGGAAAAGCTGCGCCCCGAGGATTTCTACCTCCGCCAGAACCGCGAGGTCTTTGAAACGATCCAGTCGATGTTCCTGTTCAGTCGGCCCATCGACGCGCTGACCGTCGTCGGCGAGATGGAGAAGAACGGCACCTTTGACAGCAGCACGACGCGCGCGTACCTCGCGGAGCTGATGGAGGTCACGCCCACGAGCGCAAACGTGCTCGAATACGCGGACATCGTGCTCGACAAGGCGCTGCTGCGCGCCGTATCGACCGCCGCGGGCGAGATCACCAAGCTTGTGCAGGACGGCGAGGGCGGCGCGCAGTCGGTTCTGGAGGCGGCGGAGCAGAAGATCTACGCCGTGCGCCGCGGACGCAGTTCACAGGATATGGAGCGCATCGGCCCCGTGCTGCAGGGCGTGCTGGATCACCTCGCCGAGCTTTCGGCGGCGGGCGGCAAGGCGGAGCCGGGGCTGCCCATCGGCTTTTCCGCCATCGACGAGAAGACCGCGGGCTTCGGCGACAGCGATCTGGTGCTGCTCGCGGCGCGCCCCGGCATGGGCAAGACGAGCCTTGCGCTCAACATTGCGCTCAATGTTGCCAAGAACACGCAAAAGGCGGTCGCGGTCTTCTCCCTCGAAATGTCGAAGGAGCAGCTGGTCACGCGCATCCTTTCCAACGAGGCGACGGTCGAGAGCCAGCGGCTGCTCACCGGCAACCTGCGCGAGTCGGACTGGACGCGCATCGCCAACGCCACGGGCATTTTGAGCCCGCTCGATATCCGCATTGACGACAATCCGCTGCTCACCGTTGCGGATATGAACGCCAAATGCCGCCGCATCGACAACCTCGCCCTGATCGTCATCGACTATCTGCAATTGATGACCTCGGCGGGCGGGAAGAACGGCGCGCGCGGCGAGAGCCGCCAGCAGATGGTCAGCGATATGTCGCGTATGCTCAAGATCATGGCGAAGGAGCTGGGCGTTCCGGTGCTGTGCCTCTCGCAGCTCTCGCGTGCGAACGAAAAGCGCGACGACAAACGCCCCATGCTCTCTGACCTGCGCGACTCCGGCGCCATCGAGCAGGACGCGGATATCGTCCTGTTCATCTACCGCGACGACTATTACAAAGAGGATTCTGAGCAGCATAATATTGCTGAGTGTATTATCGCAAAGAACCGTCACGGCTCCACGGGCAAGGTCAATTTGGCTTGGTCGCCGGAGTACACCACCTTCTCGACGCTTGAGCAGCGCTACGAGGACGAGTACGAATGACGGCGCTGCGTGAGGCGGAGGCACTGTGCGCGCGCTTTGATATGCTGCCTCGCGGCGTGTTCGTGCTGGCCGCGGTGTCCGGCGGGGCGGATTCGCTTTCGCTGCTGCATTGGCTGCACGCGCGGGGCGTGCGCGTCGCCGCGGGGCACCTCAACCATATGCTGCGCGGCGCGGCGGCGGACGCCGACGAGGCGTTTGTGCGCGAATTCTGCGCGGCGCGGGAGATCCCGTTCTATGCGGAACGCGTCGACGTGGCCGCGCTCGCCGCGTCGGAGGGGCTGTCCGTCGAGGAGGCGGGGCGCAAGGCGCGCTATGCGTTTTTGGAGCGCACGGCGGACGAGATCGGCGCAAACCGGATCGCGACCGCGCATCACGCGGACGACAACGCGGAGACGCTCCTTTTTCAGCTTCTGCGCGGCGCGCGCAGCGGGCTGGGCGGCATCGCGCCGGTGCGCGGCCGCTACATCCGTCCGTTTCTTGACCTCACGCGCGCGCAGATCGAGGCGTATGCAAAGGAAAACAGCCTTGCCTACCGCGTCGACGAGACGAACGGGGACGACGCGTACGCGCGCAATTATCTCCGCCATGAGGTCCTGCCGCGGCTTGCGACGCTCAACGACGCCGCGGCGGCGCACATTGCGCAGACGGCGCGGACGCTGCGCACGGAGAGCGAGTATTTGGACGCGCTCGCCGCCGAGCGGCTCAAAGAGGGCGGCGCGATTTTGGGCGAGACGCGCGCGAGCGTGCCGTGCAAAACGATCAACGCCGCGCCCGAGGCACTGCGCGGGCGCATGGTGCGGCTCCTCGTGGACGCGCTGCGCGTCGGAAAACGTGATTTTACCGCCCGCCACTACGACGCCATCGCGGAGCTTTGCGCGAGCGAATACGGCAGACATCTCGACCTGCCCCGCGGCGTGGCTGCGGAGCGCGCGGGCGGCGTATTGAGTTTGACCGCAAAGAAATAAAACGAAAGCGAGAGGGAGAAACTATGTCAAAAAGCACGATGGATCAGGACCTGCTGCGGGTGCTCTTCAGCGAGGAGCAGATCAAGGAGCGCGTACAGGAGCTCGGCGACGAGCTTTTCGAGAAGTTCAAGGACAAGAACCCGCTCTTTGTCGGCGTGCTCAAGGGCTGCTTCCTGTTCATGTCCGACCTTGTCCGCGCCTGCCAGATCAAAAGCGAGATCGAGTTCATCGCCGTCTCGTCCTATGGCAACGAGTACACGAGCAGCGGCAACGTGCAGATCACGCGCGATTTGCAGTACGACATCACGGGGCGCGACCTGATCGTGGTCGAGGATATCCTCGACTCCGGCAACACGCTCTACTTCCTCACGCAGTACTTCAAGGCGAAGGGCGCGAACAGCGTGACCGTCGTGACGCTGCTCGACAAGCCGGAGCGCCGCGAAAAGCCCATCAAGGCGGACTATGTCGGTTTTGAAGCGCCGGACGAGTTCGTCGTCGGCTACGGGCTGGACTTCAAGCAGCAGTACCGCAACGTGCCGTACATCGGCGTGATGAAGCCCGAAATGTATCAGTAATTAAAGGAGGGCACCCGCTTGACACAGGGAAAACGCCCGAATGTTTTCTTATACTTCGCCATTCTGCTCGCGTCCGTCGCGCTATACGCCTATCTGATACAGCCGCGCACGCCGCAGCCGTCCTACGCGGAGGTGCGGGAACTGTTCGCGCAGGAGAAGGTCAAATCCTTCGCCGTGGCG
>CAMVGI010000295.1 GCA_947166955.1 uncultured Clostridia bacterium
GGTGCAGGGCCCGTCGATGATCCCGACGCTGCAGGACGGCGACCGGCTGCTGGTGGTCAATTCCACGCTGGTCGGCGAATACCGCCAGGGCGACATCGTGATCGCACGCAAGCGCACCTTTTCCGAGGATTCGATCGTCAAGCGCGTGATCGCGGTCGGCGGGCAGACGGTGGATATCGACTTTGGCGCTGGCGTTGTCTATGTAGACGGCAAAGCGCTGGAGGAGGACTATATCAACGACCTCACCTACACCTATGAGGGGACGGATTTCCCGCTCACGGTGCCGGAAGGCTCGGTGTTCCTGATGGGCGACAACCGCAACATGAGCACCGACAGCCGCGAGCCGCGTATCGGTACCGTCGATACGCGGTATCTGATCGGCAAGGCTGCGCTCCTGATCTTCCCCGGTACGGACTCCGTCACCGACAAGCGCGATTTCAGCCGCCTCGGACTTCTGAACAAGGGCTGAGCGTATGCAGATCGACAACCTGAGCTGGTTTCCCGGCCACATGACCAAGACCCGCCGCATGATCGCGGCGGAGATCGGCAATATGGACGCGGTGTGCGAGATCGTCGACGCGCGTATCCCGCTCTCGTCCCGCAATCCCGATCTCGACGAGCTGACCGCCGGAAAGCCGCGGCTCGTCGTGCTTAACCGCGCCGATCAGGCGGACGCCGCGGCGACTGCGCGCTGGGCGGCGTATTTCCGCGCGCAGGGCTGCGCGGTCATCGAGGCGGACGCAAAGAGCGGCTCGGGCGTCAAGCAATTTGCGGGCGCCGTGCGTGCGCTGCTTCGGGACAAGATCGCCGCCTATGAGGCGAAGGGACAGGTCGGGCGCGTTCTGCGGGTCATGGTTCTCGGTATCCCGAACGTGGGGAAGTCCACGTTCATCAATAAGGTTTCCGGCCGCAAAACCGCGAAGGCGGAGGACCGTCCGGGCGTTACGCGCTCGAAACAGTGGGTACCCGTGGACAAAACGCTGGAGCTTCTGGACACGCCGGGTATCCTCTGGCCGAAGTTTGAAGATCCCGCCGTCGGCATGCGCCTTGCTTTTACAGGCGCCATCCGCGACGAGGTCGTGGACGTCGAGGAGCTTGCGATGCGCCTGATGGATTACCTCGGGAAGCATTATCCCGAGGCGCTGACGGAGCGATACAAGATCACGGTCGAGCCGGAGGACGACGGTTGGGCGCTTGTGGAAAAGGCGGGGCGCAAGCGCGGCTTTTTGATTTCCGGCGGCGAGGTGGATACCGAACGAATGAGCCGCATATTGCTTGATGAATTCAGAGGTGGCAAGCTGGGACACTTTACACTGGAATTGCCGCCCGATGAGATCTGAACGGGTAAAAAATGGCTGATTTGACATACGAAAACGAAGCGCGCGCCGCGGGCTATGCAATGGTCTGCGGCGTGGATGAAGCGGGTGCGGGTCCGCTCTGCGGCCCCGTTTACGCGGCGGCGGTCATTTTACCGGAGCACTGTGCCATCCAGGGGCTTGACGATTCCAAGAAACTTACGGAGAAGAAGCGCGAGGCGCTCTTTCCCGTCATTCAGGAGGCGGCCCTTGCGTGGTCGGTCGCATGGGTGGACGAGAAGGAGATCGACGCGACGGATATTTTGAGCGCGCGCATGAAAGCGATGCAGCTCGCCATCGACGCGCTTTCCGTCCGTGCGGACTTTGCCCTGATCGACGGCAACCGCGACCACGGGAAAAGCGCCGCCGTGACCACGCCGCACCGCTGCCTTGTCAAGGGAGACAGCCTTTCGGCAAGCATTGCCGCGGCGTCGATCCTTGCCAAGGTCAGCCGCGACCGCTTTGTGGTGGAGGTGCTCGACAAGCAGTATCCGCAGTATCAGTTTGCCAGGCACAAGGGTTACGGCACGGCGCTGCACCGTGAGCTTTACGAAAAGTACGGCCCGTGCCCCGCACACCGCATGACATTCCTCAAGAAGTGGGAGAACGGGAAAACATGACAACAAAAGCGCGCGGCGATTGGGGCGAGGCTCAGGTCGCCGCCTATTTGCGGCAGCGCGGTTTCGAGATCGTATCGTCAAAGTATCGCTGCCGGTTCGGCGAGATCGACTTGATCGCGCGCGACGGGGAAACGCTGTGTTTTGTGGAGGTCAAGGTGCGCAGCAACCTTTCTTTCGGGCTGCCGCGGGAGTATGTGACCGCAAGCAAGCAGGAAAAACTCCGTACCACGGCGGAATACTATCTCGCAACACACGATCCGGACGTGTTTTGCCGCTTCGACGTGGCGGAGGTCTACACAGACGAGGCGCGCTCGCCGGAGCAGACGCGCATCGAGTACCTCGAAAATGCCTTTTGAACGAAAAAAGAAGACGCGAAAACGCGTCTTCTTTTTTGCTTACGCGCTGACCCCGTACGCGTCCATCGCGGCGTAAAGGCGCGCCTTGTGTTCTTCGCCCATGGCGCACAGCGGCAGCCGAAGCTCGCCGGAGCAAAGGCCGAGACGCGCCATCGCCGTTTTGATCGGGATGGGATTCACCTCACAGAACAGCGCGCGCAGAAGCTCCGTCATGCGAAGCTGAAGTATGCCGGCTTTGTGCAGGCTCCCCGAAAGCCCGAGGCGCGTCAGCTCGCACATATCCTCCGGAATCAGGTTCGCGGCGGTCGAGATGACGCCGAGACCGCCCAGCGTCAGGAGCGAAGCCGTGTCCTCGTCGTTGCCCGACCACACGGTGAAGCCCCCGCCGCATCGGTTGCGGGCGTCCTGCACGAGAGCGAAGCTGCCGCTTGCCTCCTTGACGCCGATGATATTCGGGTGTGCGGAGAGGGCGGCATAGGTTTCGGCGGTAAAGGAAACGCCCGTGCGTGAGGGGACGTTGTAGAGGATCACAGGAAGCTCGACGGCGTCCGCGACGGCGGTATAGTGTGCGATAAGACCAGCCTGCGTCGCCTTGTTGTAGTAAGGCGTTACGACGAGAACGCCGTCCGCGCCGAGTTCCTGCGCCTCCCGTGAGAGGGAAACGGCGCGCGCGGTATC
>CAMVGI010000296.1 GCA_947166955.1 uncultured Clostridia bacterium
TCCTAACCATTAATCTTAAGATAACGCAGCAGGACGGAGATTCCGATTGGGGAATCTCCGTCCTGTGTATTTGAAACCGGATGCGTTCCTTCCCCTCACTCCTCCTTCAGCACATCTCCCGTGATGCTGTAAATGTCCTCAATCGCGACCTCGCACTCGGCCAGCACGAGGACGCGGCGAACGGCGTCGACCTTTCGCACCGCGCCGGTGACGACCTCATAGCTCCCGCCGTCCTTGCGTTCGTCCGGGCAGAAAAACGCGACCGTCACCACGGGCGCTTCCGCCAGGTGCTCCTCCAAAACCCGCAGCTGCGCGTCCAGTTGCGCGATGCGCTCCTCGTCCAGCTCAACGCGCTCGAACGTGAGCCGCGCGGTCTCCGAGATGTCGTCCTCGTAGCCGGTCAGCGCCTTGAACGGCGCGAACTGCGCCGCACGGTCGTAGAGCGACATATGCGGATGCACGACCGAAACATGATGCGGCAGGTTGATGATATCGTCATAGGTTTTCTGTTTCATGCTTTATGCCCTCCGATTTGGCCGTTCCGCTCCCGTGTCCTGGCGCCGTCCTCAAAGTTCATGCCTTTGAGGATGGCGTTTTTTCCGTACTTCTTCTGAATGGTGAGGATCGCGCTCTGACGCTTTTTCTCCTTCGCCCGCGCGGCCTCGTCCTCCGCCTCGCGCTCCTCGACGCGGGCATAGTCCGAGAACAGGTCGAGCTGTTCCGCCTTCGGCTCCTCCGGCGCATCGCCCTCCGGCAGCACGCGCCCCGCGACGACGTACATGCGCCGCACGAGCAGCTTCGGGTCCACGATGCGGTCATAGAGCCGCATCGCCGCGTCGACGATCTCGCGCGTGGAGGACGTGTACCGCCCCAGATTCTCCGTGCCGTGTGCGTGTTTGGGTACCTTGCGCCCGTAGCGGTCTGTGGTGACCTCGCCGTGATAGTCCCGGCGGCGTTCGGAGTCCGTCAGGCTCTCGATGTCGTACCCGACCGTCAGCACGATCTGGTTGGTGACGAGCCCCTTGTCCACAAGGTCAAGGCTCAAAAGGTCGGTCATCTCGCGCACGATCAGCTTGCCGCCGGCAAAGTCGTAGGGACGCTGGAGCACCTGTCCCGAACCGAGGCTGTTGGACTCGGAGCGGTACGACTTGATCTCCTTCATCGTGCACGGCTCCCAGCCCCAGGCGTGGTCGATCAGCAGCTCCGCGTTGACGCCGAACAGCTCATAGAGGAGTTCTTCGTTATAGTACTCAAACGGCGAGCCCTCGGAGCAGCGGGCGACGTCGCCCATCGTGTACATGCCCTTCTCCGCGAGTTTTTTGGCAATGCCGGGGCCGACGCGCCAGATGTCCGTGATGGGTTGGTGCGACCAGAGCTCACGGCGGTAGCTCACCTCGTCTGCGGGGATGTGTTTCGCAACCACATCCATCGCGACCTTCGCGAGAAACAGGTTCGTTCCGATGCCCGCCGTCGCCGTGATACCGGTGGTGCGCAGCACGTCGTGGATCATCGTCATCGTGAGCTCCCGCGCGGTCATCTTGTGAAGCTCCAGATAGTTCGTGACGTCCATGAACACCTCGTCGATGCTGTAGACATGGATATCCTCCGGCGCAACGTACTTGAGATACGTCTTGTAAATGCCGATGCTGACCTCTTTGTAGCGCGCCATGCGCGGCGGCGCGACAATGTAGTCGAGGGCGAGCGAGGCGTCGGAGCGGATGACGGGATCGTGGTATTTGCCGCCGGTGAGCGTAACGCCCGCATCGCGTGCGCGCCGCGCGTTGACCTCTCTGACCTTCTGCACGACCTCAAAGAGCCGCGGTCTGCCGGGGATGCCGTAGGCCTTGAGCGAGGGCGAGACCGCGAGGCAGATGGTCTTGTCCGTGCGGCTCTCGTCCGCCACGATGAGGTTGGTGGTCAGCGGATCGAGCCCGCGGTCGATGCACTCGACGCTTGCGTAGAACGATTTGAGGTCGATCGCGACATAGACGCGGTCCTTCATCGGCTGCCCACTCCCCTCGATACTGGTATGAGGATATCATAGCACGTCCGATTCGGAAAAGCAAACAAATGTTTGATTGTTTGCAAATGCCGCAGAGCCCTTCGTGTTTCTGCCAAACCTGCCGTATTTCCCCAAAATGTCTTGACCGGCGGTCGCCTCCGCGCTATAGTAGGGGACGCCGGCTCGCTCGCCGTGCATCAAGAAACAACGGAGATACGAAAATGACAAAGGATCTGCGAGAAAATCGCACGCCCCGCGCGATTCTTCTGAATATGCTGCTCGCGGCGGCAAGTCTGTTTGTGAACGGCTTCGGCGTTTACCTGACGATACAGGCGAACATCGGCGCCGCTCCGTGGGACGTGCTCAACCTGGGTCTTTCCAAGAGCCTCGGCATTCTCTACGGGAATGCGTCCATTGCCGTGTCGCTTACCATTCTGGCAATCGACATTCTGTTGAAGGAACCGATCGGCATCGCCATGTTCATCGACGCGATCGTTGTCGGCAAGGCCGTGGATTTCTTTAACCACCTTCACGCGGTGCCGCCCTGTCATTCTCTCTTGACCGGCGTTCCCATGCTGGTCGTGGGGCTTTTTATTCTGTCCTACACGCAGTATGCCTACATGATCGCGTCTCTCGGCTGCGGCCCGCGCGACACGCTTCTGGTGGGGCTTGCCAAGCGCGCGAAGCGCCTTCCCATCGGCGTGGTCAGCATCGCGCTTTTGAGCGCGGCGACCTTAATCGGCTGGCTTCTGGGCGGGCCGGTAGGGATCGGAACGCTTCTGTGCGCCTTCGGAACGGGGCCGGTGATGCAGCTGGCTTTTCGCACCGTCCGGTTTGACGCGACCGGCATCCGCCATCAACGGCTGAGAGATTCCGTGAAGGTCTTTGCGGACGCGGCCGGCCCGGTCCGCGGTTTTCGGGTATAGGCAAGTTGAGCTCCGGTTTTGACATCTCCCGCTCCTGCCGGCGGCGCACACGACGGTGCGCCGCCGGCGTCTTTTCTAT
>CAMVGI010000297.1 GCA_947166955.1 uncultured Clostridia bacterium
GACGGAGATCGTGCTGCCGCTGCCGAGCGTCGGCGCGACGGAGAACGCGATCCTTGCCGCCTGCGGCGCGGAGGGCACGACGGTGCTCTACAACGCCGCGCGCGAACCGGAGATCGTCGAGCTTCAGAACTTTCTCAACGCCATGGGCGCGCGGGTGCGCGGCGCGGGCGGCTCGATCGTCACCGTCGAGGGCAATCGCGCGCTCCACGGCGGGACGCACCGCGTCATTTCCGACCGCATCGCGGCGGCTACATCTCTGTGCGCCGCGGCGGGCTGCGGCGGGGAGATAAGGCTCCGCGGCGTGGATTACCGCGCGCTGTCCACCGTGACGGGCGCGCTCGTCGAGGCGGGCTGCGAGGTCGCGAGCGAGGAGGATACGGTCACGCTCAAAAGCGGCGGCGCGCTGCGCGCGATCCGCCCGATCCGCACCGCGCCGTATCCGGGCTTTCCGACCGACGCGCAAAACGCGCTCATGGCGGCGCTGCTGCGCAGCGCGGGGAGCACGGTGTTCGTGGAGAATATCTTTGAAAACCGCTACCGCCATGTTGACGAGCTTGCGCGCATGGGCGCGGACGTCCGCGTCGCGGGCAGGGTCGCGGTGGTCAGCGGCGTGAAGGAACTGCACGGCGCGCGCGTCAAGTGCACCGACCTTCGCGGCGGTGCGGCGCTGGTGCTTGCGGGATTGCAGGCGGAGGGCGAAACGGGGGTTTCCCTGCTTGAGCACATCGACCGCGGATACGAGAGCATCGAACGGGACCTCGCGCTTTTGGGCGCGTCCGTTGAACGCAGAGAGACGAATTAGGACAAGAGGGTACAAAAGATGGCGCAGACAAGACGAAACCGAAGACGCAGAAGGGGAAGGTACGCCTTCCTCTGGAAGCTGTTCGGCTTTTTGGTCGCCGCGGCGGCAATCGTCGCGGCGGTCACCCTCTTTTTCCGGCTGGATCACATCGTCGTGAGCGGCAACGAACGCTACACGGAGCGGGAGGTGCTCGAAGCCTCCGGCATTACCACGGGCGGAAACCTGTATTTTCTCAACAAATACGACGTCAAGGAGGCCATCTTTGCCAAGCTCCCCTATGTGGAGGAGGTCAAGATCAACCGCAAGCTGCCCGACACGCTGCTCATCGAGCTGCGCGAGTGCAAGGCGGTGGCGGGCGTGCGCGACGGGCAGAGCGTATGGCTTATCAGCGGTCAGGGTAAACTTTTGGAGCAGACCGACGCGCTGCCGGAGGGCTGTCCGGCGGTGACGGGCGCGGCGCTGACCGATCCCGCGCCGACGCGGGACATGGACTTCGGAGCCGCCGCGGCCTATCGCGGCGGCGTGGTGCTGACGCTCCTGCGGGAATCGGAGGAGCGCGGCATGCGCGGCAAGATCGGCGTGATCGACATGTCGGACGACACAGCGCTCGGCATGACTTATGCGGGGCGCTTTACGGTGCGTTTCCCATGGACGGCGGACGTGGGGTACAAGCTGGAGAGCCTCGCGACGGTCGTGGAATACCTCGAAGAGAACGAAACGGGGCGCATCGACCTGATGACGGAGGGGAAGGCGAGCTTCATTCCGGAGTAAAAAAACAGAAAAAACAAAACTTTTTTCCAATCTGCTATTGACCGCGCGGAAAAAGCGTAATAGAATACCAATGATATGGGACACAAGATATTGTGTCTTTTTGACGAAAAACGGCGGCTTTGCACCACAGACGCGAAGCGGGCCTTACACCATCAGGAGGAAGCAATATGGCATTCGGATTGGAGACCGGACAGGAGAGCGTGGTCAAGATCAAGGTGATCGGCGTCGGCGGCGGCGGAAACAACGTCGTCAACCGCATGGTACGCTCCGGCTCGCGCGGCGTGGACTTTGTCGCGGTCAACACGGACAAGCAGGCGCTCAACGTTTCGAGTGCTACCTATAAAATTCAGATCGGCGAGAAGCTGACCCACGGCCAGGGTGCCGGTTCCAATCCGGAGATCGGCCGCAAGAGCGCCGAGGAGAGCCGCGCGCAGATCGCCAAGGCGCTTGAGGACACCGATATGGTGTTTATCACCGCCGGCATGGGCGGCGGCACGGGCACGGGCGGCGCGCCCATCGTTGCCGAGATCGCGCGCGAGGCGGGGATTTTGACCGTCGGCGTCGTGACCAAGCCCTTCGCCTTTGAGGGCGGCCGCCGCATGAAGCAGGCCGAGCAGGGGATCGAGGAGCTGCGCGACAAGGTCGATTCCCTCGTTATTATCCCCAACGAGCGCCTCAAGCTTGCCAGCGACCAAAAAATCACGCTTGCCAACGCCTTTGAGATCGCGGACGACGTGCTGCGTCAGGCGGTGCAGAGCATTTCCGACCTCATCAACACGCCGGGATTCATCAACCTCGACTTTGCGGACGTGACCTCCGTGATGAAGGACGCGGGGCTTGCGCACATGGGCGTCGGCCGCGCCGCAGGCAAGGGCAAGGCCGAGGAGGCCGCGCATATGGCGATTTCCAGCCCGCTGCTGGAAACGTCGATCGACGGCGCGCACGGCGTGCTGATCAATATTACCGGTTCGATGGACATGGGGCTCGAGGAGGTCGAGCAGGCGGCGTCGCTCGTGCAGGCCGCCGTCCATCCCGATGCGAACACCATCTTCGGCGCGGCGTTCGACGAAACGCTCGACGACGAGATCTGCGTCACCGTGATCGCCACGGGCTTTGAGGACCAGAGAACCGCAAAGCTTCCCAAGCTGCCCTCCGAGATCCAGCACAAGGAGATCTTTACGGCGGCTGCCGCGGGCGCTGCCGCCACGGCCGAGGCGGCCCCCGCGGCGGAGGCTCCGGCCGCGCCGGCTCAGCCCCTCGCCCCGCAGGCGCCCGTCCAGCAGGCGCCGGTTCAGCCCGTTGCGCCGCAGGCGCCCGTTCAGCAGATGCCGGTTCAGCCCGCCGCGCCGCAGACGCCCGTTCGGCAGGCGGCACCGCAGCAGAGCGACGCGCAGTCCGGCGACGGCGATCTGCTCGACGACCTCAAGAGCATCT
>CAMVGI010000298.1 GCA_947166955.1 uncultured Clostridia bacterium
GTAGATATAGCCCTCGTCGCTGCCCGCGGCGAGCGCGGCGATGAGCATGCCCTCGATGATGGCGTGGGGGTTCCCCTCCATGATCGAACGGTCCATGAACGCGCCGGGGTCGCCCTCGTCGCCGTTGCAGACCACGTATTTCTTGCCCTTGGGCTGCTTGCGGACGCTGTCCCACTTGCGCCCCGCGGGGAAGCCCGCGCCGCCGCGGCCGCGCAGGCCGGAGTCGAGGATCTCCTGGCAGATCTGCTCGTCGGTCATCTCAAAAAGCGCCTTTTCAAAGGCGAGATAGCCGTCGCGGCCGATGTATTCCAGCAGGTGCTCGGCGTCGATCGTGCCGCAGTTTTCGAGCACCACGCGCTTTTGCAGCTTATAGAACGGGATCTCGGAATCCTTGGCGTAGGTCTTGCCGTCGAGCCGATAGAGCAGGCGGTCGATGACCTTGCCGCCGAGAATGGTCTTCTCGACGATCTCCTCGCAGTCCTCCGGCTTGACGTGCGTGTAGAGGATGCCGTCCGGCTCGATCTGCAGCAGCGGCCCCATCTCGCAGAAGCCGTGGCAGCCGGTCTTTTTGAAGTGGAGCGCGTCGCCCGCGTCGTCGCCCTTCTCGTGGCGGAGCGAAACGCGCGTCTTGACGCCGCGCTTTTCGCACAGCTCCTTGATGCGCTCGTAGATGTTCAGGGAGCCGCCGGCGATGCAGCCGGTGCCGGCGCAGACCAGCACCTCGCGGGAATCGGCGGCGATCAGGGACTTCGCCTCCGCGCGCATCGCGTCCAGACGCTCGCGGGTCAGCTTACGCTTCGGCATGGCTCTTCCCCTCCTTTGCACGCAGCGATTCGATCAACTCGATCGCGCTCTCCGGCGTCATCTTCGGATAGACCTCGTCGTTCACCGTCATGACCGGCGAAAGGCCGCAGGCGCCGAGACAGGCGACCGTTTCCAGTGTGAAAAGGCCGTCGTCCGAGGTCTTTTTCTTGCCCGTGAGCTTCAAATGCTCGCGCAGGCCGTCGTAGATCGGCTGCGACCTGCGCACGTGGCACGCCGTGCCGCAGCAGACCTTGACGATGTATTTTCCCTTCGCCTCAAGGGAAAAGTTCTCATAAAACGTCGCGACGCTGTAGACCTTCGCAACGCCGACGCCGAGCTTGTCCGCAATCAGCTCCAGCGCGTCGGTGCTCAGATACTTGTACTCGCTTTGGATGTCCTGCATGATCGCGATGAGGTTTTCCCGACGGGAGCCGTAGCTCTCGACGATCTCCTCCACGCGGCGCAGGGCGGCTTGCTTATCCATCCGTTTTCCTCCCACATAATCGTCCGCTCGACTCGGAGCGGCAGGCAGCCTTTCGATTATACCGTCGATATACCCGCGCTGTCAATCGCAAAAGGTGAAAAGGCGGGGGACGTCCCCCGCCTTTCGCCGCCAAACGAGCGGGCGCGCCGCGGAAACAACCGTTCCGCGGCGCGCCTTTTGCGTCATATCGAAATCTTGTATTACAGGTATTCGCCGGGGACCTCCAGCACGATGTCGGACAGCGGGAAGGTCGCGCAGGGGTGGATATAACCGCTTTGTCTGTCCGCCCAGCGCCGTCCGTCGTTCTCCTCCGGCATGAAATACTCGCCGGACACCAGCTTGCTGCGGCACCAGCCGCATTCGCCGCTGCGGCAGCGCGAGGGCGCCTTGATGCCGGCGCGTTCCAGCGCAACAAGGATCGGCTCGTTCGCGGCGGCGTCGATCACGCGCTCGTCCGGCCCCTGCTTCACCGTGATGCGGAAGGTCTTGTCCTTCGCCTCCGCGGGATACCCGGGCTGCTCCCAGACCTTCTTCGTCACGCCGAGCATCTCGCGGCGCACCAGGCGGCGCGGAAGACCGAGTTTCTCAATCTCCGGCGTCACGAAACGGTACATTGCCTCCGGTCCGCAGAGGAAGACGGAATACTCGCTCGCGGGCGCGTACTTTTTGATCAGTTCCGCCGTGATAAAGCCGTGCTCATACCCCTCCTTCTCCTCGTCGGAGAGAATGTGGACGACCTTGACCTTCGGGCAGGCGTCTGCGATCTCGCGCAGCTCGTCGCGAAACAGCACGGTGTCTTCCGTGCGGCTGCCGAAAAGGATGGTCAGGTCGAAATCCTCGACCCCGTCGCGGATGGCGTAGGCCATGGAGAGGAACGGCGTGATGCCGCTGCCGCCCGCGAGCGCGACCACATACTTCGCGTCGCGCAGCTCTTCATAGTAGAAATGTCCCTCCGGCGCGGAAGCGACGACCTCGTCGCCCACCTTCAGCTCCTTGAGCAGGCGGTCGGCGGCAAAGCCGGACGGGTTGCTGCGGATCGTCACAGCGACCTTGCCCTCCAGCGCCCACTTGGGTCCCGAGCTGATGGAGTACGGCCGCGTCACGAAGCTCTCGCCGATCGCGAGCTTCAGCGAGAGGTACTGCCCCGCGCGGAAATACGGCAGCGCGCCGCCGGCCTTGTTTTTGAACACGAAGGTCTTGGCAAGCGCGGCGCCGTGGTCTATGATTTCGTCCACCACAAGCGTGAGGCAGTCCGGGTGCAGCGCTTTCGCGTTGCGGTTGATGGCGTAATCCGCCACGATCTCCGAGGCGGGAGATGCGTCGATGGCCTTCTCGCGCGTCTTCGCCATGTTCTTGAACTTGAGCATATCGAGCGGGCCGATCAGCCCCACTTTTACGTTGAGCGCCATTACTGCTCCCCTCCTTCCGCAAGCTCCTTGAGCGCAAGCTTTGCTATGAGCTGACCGCAGATATAGGTGGCGCTGTAACCGTCGCCGCGCGGGCCGTCCGCGCCGATGGGACGCAGTCCCTTGACCGGATAGTCTGCGGAGAGCATCATCATACGCGCCATCATGCCGTCCCAATCGGAGGTCTCATGCCCGTACACGGAGCCTTCCGGCGTGCCGAGATAGCGGGCGAAGGTCCACGGGGACGCCACGGCGACCTCTTCCACGCAATCGCTGAGGTCGATGCCGGCCTTCTGCTTGAGCGAGGCGAGG
>CAMVGI010000299.1 GCA_947166955.1 uncultured Clostridia bacterium
AAGAGGAAAATCGTCGCGGCGTACATCGGGTGGCGCACGATGCCGTAAAGCCCCGTGTCGATCACCTTCTGTCCCTCCTGCACCTCGATCGTGCGGGAGAGATAGGCGTTCTCCCGCAGCACCTCGGCATAGAGCAGATAGGACAGCAGGAACACCACCGACGCGGCGATCACGGCGCCGCGGGGCAGCACCGCCCAGCCGAAGCGGTGATTGAGCCCCGCGAGCACAAAGCCGATGAGGAACATCACGCCGCTGAGCGCGACGACCGCCCTCTGCTCGCTTTCCTTCGCGCTCAGGCGCTTGCGCAAAAGCGCCGGGTTTTTCGCCATCATCACAAGGCCCGCAAGAAACATGGGGACAAACAGCAGCCCCATCAGCAGCCAGCCGTTTTGCCACCGGATCGTCCCCGCGGGGACAAACAGCAGCAGCGCCATCAGGACCACACCGGCGAAGAACTTCCCCATCGCCTGGGCAAAAAGCTTTCGATCCATTGTCGTTCTCCCAAGAAAGGCGGGGCGCAGGCCCCGCCTTTTCATCCATTACAGTGCCTTTAAAAGGCCTACTTCCTCGTTGAACGCCTCGATCAGCTCGTCGAGCTCCTTCGCCTGCGCGTGGACGGCATCCCAGGTGTGCTTGGTGTCGTACCACTGCGCGTTGAGGTCCTCGACCTTCATGCCCTGCTGCTCGACCCATGTGTAGTACTTGAGGTTGTGGACGCGCTTGCGGTCGGCATAGGTCAGCTCCAGCATATTGTCGGTCTTGAGGCCGAGCATATGCAGCGCGTGATCCTTGCCCGCCTCGACGGCGCTGTACTTGCCGTGCAGCTTGTTGAGCTCCTGGATGCGGGACTGATACATCACCGCGGAGTCGGTCAGGACCGTCACGACCACGTCGTTTTCGGTCAGCTCGTAGTACTTCGCCATCTTGATGCAGCAAAGCACGTTCGCGATACCGGAAATGCCCATCCACGTGAGCTTCTCGATCAGCTCGTCGGAGAGCTTGAGGTCGGTCTTGAGGTACTTCTGACCCTCGGGGGTGTTGAACAGGCGCAGCAGGCGCTGGCTGTCCTCGTCGTCGATGTCGATGACCATGTCGGTGTTGCGGACGTTATGCACCCAAGGCACGTGCTTGTCGCCGATGCCCTCGATGCGGTGGCCGCCGAAGCCGTTGTCGAGGATGGTCGGGCACTGCAGCGCCTCGCCGACGGCAAGCTTCGCCTGCGGATAACGCTCCTTGAGGAGGTCGCCCGCCGACATCGTTCCGGCGGAGCCGGAGGTAAAGCAGGCGCCCGCGAGCTTCTGCCCCGGCTTCTTGACCGCTTCGAACAGCTCCGCGAGGGCGTAGCCCGTGACGTTGTAGTGCCACAGCGGATTGCCCATCTCGGCGAATTGGTTGAAGATCATCATGCTGGGGTCAGCCTTCAGCTCCCAAGTCTTGTCGAAGATCTCCTTGACGTTGGACTCGCAGCCCGGGGTCGCGATGATCTGGCCCGCGATCTTCTTGAGCCAGTCGAAGCGCTCCTTGGACATATCCTGCGGCAGGATCGCAACGCTGTCGCACGCGAGGAGCTTGGAGTTGAACGCGCCGCCGCGGCAGTAATTGCCGGTGGACGGCCAAACGGCGTGATGATAGGTCGCGTCGAACTGTCCGGTGACGAGACGCGGGGCCAGGCAGCCGAAGGACGCGCCGACCTTGTGGCAGCCCGTCGGGAACCACTTGCCGGACATCGCGAGGATACGGCAGGGCACGCCGGAAAGCTCGCTGGGGATCTCAACAAAGTTGGGCACCTTCTGATAAAGGCCGCCGCTCTCCTTGGCCTCGTTGTGCCAGTTGATGCGGAACAGGTTCACCGGATCGACATCCCACAGACCAGTCTTCTTCAGCTTCTTCTTGATCGGCTCGGGGATCTTGCTCGGATCCTGCATCTGCGCGATGGTCGGGATGATGATGTTGTTCTCCCGCGCCTTCTGGATGTTGTGCTTGAGCCCTTCCTTGTTGATCTTCAGATCGATCTTACCCATTTTGCTTGTCCTCCTGTTTGTCAATGTAAGAATATAATGTGTATTTTGAAATCCCAAAGTATTTTGCGACCTTGTCGCCTGATTTAGTCACGAGGAACGCCCCGCTCTGATTCAAAAAGCCGATGGCCTTCATCTTGTCCTCTTTGTTCATCAGCGCCGCGGGCTTTCCCACCAGCTTGACCGATTGCTCGATCAGGTCGTCGAGCAGGTCGTTGACGTTCACGATCTTCTGCGGCTCGCCGCGCTCGGCCTCCGCCGTCGCCGTCAGCCCGTGCAGGGCGTTTTCCGCAAGCATCAATCCCGACATGTCGTAGTTGATGCCGAGGATGGCGCTCACCTTTCCCTGCTTGCCGCGCAGATAGATCGTCGTGGACTTGAGCACCTTGCCGTCCGGCGTCTTCGTGAGATAGCAGAGGTGATCCACCGGCTGCGCATCCGCGTCAAGCTCCTGTTCCAGCACCACCTGCGAGGCGCCGTCGCCGACCTTGCGGCCCGTCACATGCCCGTTCTCGATGGCGACGATGGTGCTGTCGTTCGCCTTGCCGCTCACGTCGTGCACCACGACCTCGCAATTGCTCCCGAACGTCGCCGCGATCGCCTTTGCGATCTGCTTGAGTTCCTTCAACTGCGTCGTTTCGATGCGTCCCACCTCCTTCGTGTGCCACTAAACCTTTTTCATCATACCATACTTCATTCGAATTGCAATCCCTTTTCAAAAATATTTTCAGCTTTTCTAAATTTTTGTTTGACATCGCGGATACTTATGTTATGATGGTAGCGGAATTATTTTAATGGGAGGTATTTCCATGGACTTTGAAGCGATCAAAAAGGCAGCGCAAGCCTACGGCCCCGATATGACCCGTTTCCTTCGCGATATGATCGCGATCCCGTCCGAATCCTGTGAGGAAGAGGGCGTGGTGAAACGCATCAAGAGATCGGAAGAGCGTCGTGTAGGGAAAGAGTGTAGATCTCGGTGGTCG
>CAMVGI010000300.1 GCA_947166955.1 uncultured Clostridia bacterium
GGCGAATCTGCGCCGCGTGTTTCCCAAGGCGTCGGAGGAGCTGCTCGCGCTGGAGCGCCGGACGGGGAAGAACGCGCGCGCGCCCCGTCTCGCAAGGGCGGAGCGCATCATCGGCGCGTGGGACGAGATCCTCAAGGCGTTCGACGAGCTGCCGGCGCGCGCGGAGCTGGAGGCCCTGCTCCGGGACCTCGGCGCGCCGACGACGCCGCGCGACATCGGACTTTCCGCGCAGGATGCGGCGGACGCGTTCGTCTGCTCGCGCGACACGCGGGACAAATACCTGATCAGCTCCCTGATCTGGGACATCGGGTACATGGACGAGATGGCGGAGCTGCTGCGGGAGTGGTGCGGCGAATGAATTTGTGCCTTACGCATCGGGACGATGCGGGACAATAGAAACAACAGTAGTGATTAGGAGGAAAAGAAATGAGCAGCAAAAACGGAGCGGCCTCAAAGGCGAAACTGATCGCGGCGTGCAGCCTGATCCTCGTGTTCGTCTTTATGGCCATCGCGTCCGGGTTCAACTCGGACTGGGGCAATGTGAAGATCCAGGATGTCTACTATCCGAACTCTGAGGGCGGAACGCTGCACGGTCAGCTGTTCGTACCCAAGACGGTCTCCTCCGCCGATCCGGCGCCGGCGATCCTGAACATGCACGGCGGCAGCGACTATCTGCAGACCGTGACGAACTACACCATCGAGCTTGCCCGCAGAGGCTACGTGGTGCTGACGGTCGACGCCTACGGCTCCGGCTCGTCCGACTTCGTTTCCGGCGCGGCGGCGACCAACGCCGGCGGCGGCAGCAGCCACGAGTCCGCGCTGCGCATGGACGGCGGCGCGTCCATCGGCATCGAGCAGCTGTTGTCCTACAAGTTCGTGGATCAGGACAAGATCGGCCTCGCCGGCCACTCGATGGGCGGTACCTACATCGCCAACGCGGCGCTGGATTACGCCGAC
The DNA here is from genome assembly GCA_947166955.1 of uncultured Clostridia bacterium. The sequence continues at coordinate 958 of CAMVGI010000300.1, forward strand.
AAGATCAGCGCGATCATGCCCTGGGGCTCCGGCTCGTTCGTGGATATGATGAAGAACCACGAATCCTCCGAATTCCAATTCAACGTCGGCTACATCAACGCGCAGAGCGACGAGATGGTCGTTTTCGCGACGCATGAGGACCCCATCAACCTGCTCAAGAGCGAGCAGCTTGAAAACTTCTTCGGCACGGATCAGCCGATCGTCGCCGGTCAGGTCTACGGCGACTTCAACGCGGGCACGGCGCGCGTGATCTACACGCCGAACACCACGCACATCGGCAACATCATCTGCCGCGACTCCATCGGCGCGATGGTCGATTACTTCGAAAAGGCGATCCCGAGCGGCACGACGCTCAGCAACAGCGATCAGGTGTGGATGTACAAGGAGCTGTTCTGCGTGCTCGCGACGCTTGCCCTGCTCGCCTTCGCGGTCAGCCTCGGTTTCCTCCTGCTCGACGGCGAGGTGTTTGCCTCCCTCAAAAACGGCAAAGAGATCGTTCCCGTCGCCGCGCCCGCGTGGAGCAAGCTGGCGGGCCTTGCGGTGTGCATCGTCGTCCCGATCCTGACGCTGCACAAGCTGGGACTGAAACTCGCCATGAAGCCCGCGACGGCGTTCCTGCCGATGAACTGGGCGAATAACCTCGTGTGGCTCGCGGTCATCAACTCGCTGATCCTGCTCGTGGTGTTCCTCGCGTGGCACTTCGCGTTCGCCAAGAAGCAGGGCGCGACGCTCGCCTCCTACGGCTTCGCCGACGACGAGGGCAAGATCAACGCCGGACGCATCGTTCTGGCGCTGGTGTTCGCCGCGGCGCTGATGTTCTTCGTGTTCGTGGTGGTCAATCTCTGCTACGCGCTGTTCAAGATCGACTTCCGCTTCTGGCAGTTCGGCATCATGCCGATGTCGGTCAAGCGCTTCAGCCATATCCTCGGCTACTTCCTGCTGTTTACGTTCGCGCTCGGCGTGATGAACACCGTGAGCAACGCGTTCGCCTCCCTCGGCAGCAACGGCGGAACGGGCGACGTGGTGAAGCAGTACGTTTTCGGCTGGCTGATCGGCGCGGGCGGCTTCCTGATCGTCCTCATCATCTACTACGCCGGACTCAAGAGCACGCATCAGCCGCCGTTCTTCTACGGCGCGCCCCCGTTTGTCACGGGCCATCCCAACTCGCTCGTGTTCAGCATGAAGACCACCGTTCTGGTGCCGACCTTCACGCTGCTTTCCGTGCTCAACACGGCGCTGTACCGCAAGAGCAGGAACATCTACGTCGGCTGGTTCTCCGCCGCCCTCTTCGCGGCGCTGATCCTGATCGGCACGAACGCGTTCGCGGTCTGACGCGGACGGGGAGGAACGCCATGAAAAGAACGTTACTCTGTGTGCTGCTGCTCGTCGCGCTTACCCTCCCGCTTGCGGGCTGCGGCGGGCAGATCAGCAAGTCGAAGGCGGAGGATCTGGCGCTCGCGGAGCTCAAGCTCAACCGCACGACGACGCCGAAGATCGAGTCGGAGCTGGATAAATCGGTCGATCCTCCCGTGTACAAGGTCGTGCTCTACCAATCCTCCGTGAATCAGATCGTTTTGGTCAACGCCAAGACGGGGGAGATCGTTTCCGTGACGGAAGAAAACGCAAACCGTGATTGATAGAAAAGGAGACGCAGATGAAAGATAAATTCACGCTGAAGACCTCCGAGGGCAGCTGGCGTCTGCTGGCGCTGTTCCTCGCACTGATCGTGCTGTTCAGCGCGTGCGCCAACGTGATCCAGACCGGCGGCTACCGCTACAACGTCGAGACCGTCAAGCTGGACGTGCGCGGCGCGACGCTGTCCTTCGACCAATACCAGCCGCGCAACATCAACAGCGACGCGAGCGTCCCCGCCGTGATTTTGTTCCACGGCGGCTCGGAGAGCCTGCCCGCGGCGAGCCTCGTCGCGTGGGAGCTTGCCAAGCGCGGCTTCGTGGTGCTCAACGTCAGCATGTACAGCTGCGGCGAGTCGGGACAGCCCGCGATCACCGACGACGGCACCCGCGAG
>CAMVGI010000301.1 GCA_947166955.1 uncultured Clostridia bacterium
TCCTTCGCGTCGGGTTTGAGCAGGTTCTGCACGCGCAGCTCCTCCAGCTCGTTTTGCAGCGTCTGGCGCTGCTGCTGCTCGCGCAGCTGCGTCTTCATGGCGTCGCGCAGCGACTGCGCCTCGCCGGACGCGGAAGTCTGCTGCGACGCCGCCTGAACGGACGTCTCCGTCGCGGCGGGTTTCAGCCCCGCCCTGGCGACCTCCTCCGGACGCTCCTCGGGCAAAAGGATCTTCGCATAGCTGTTCCCGCCCGCGCCGAAGGTATAGCCGTACATCCGCCGGATCTCCTCAAGCTGGTCATTCGCGTCGCCCGCGCTCATCTCGCCCGACGCGACCTTCCGGCGCAGCTCCACGGCGCGCGCGAATTCGCGGTCGGAGAAGTGCGTCCTGTCCTCGTCCGGCCCGTCGTAGCCGGTGCGGTCCGCCGCGGCAAGCACCGCCTCCTTGCTCGGCGCGAAGATGCTCTTGCTCGTCTCCGCAAAGGTCTTGTGCCCGCAGTTCACCGCCTTGACCGCATAACCGTTCTCGTCGTAGGTAACGTTCATGCCCTTGCTGGACACCGTCTTCCCCGCGAGCGCCATGTTGCGGCTCATATCAGGCCCCTTGATCGAATATTCGGACAAAATCGGCACGCTCCTTTCGCTCGGCACTTGCCGAACCCTCTGTTTTCCATGATAGCACGCTTTGCGCGGCGATGCAAGAAGTTTTTATGTCAACCGCTCGTCTTTTTCTTCGCGCGGCTCAGCACGAGCGCGAGCAGGAACGCCGCCACCGACGGGCAGACCCAGCCGAGGCCCATCGAGGCAAACGGCAGGATGCCCGTAAAGAACGCCACGACGCCGTCGAGATGCAGCGCCGCGCGCACGCCCTCCGGCAGCGCGCCGAGGAAGTCGATCACCGCGCACACGAGCGCGAACGCCGTCACCAGCTTATAGACCAGCGGCTCGGCGCGGAAGTACTTCTCCGTCAACGCGAGGATGATGAGCGTCATCGCCAGCGGATAGAGCATCATCAACACGGGGATGGAGAGCTTGATAATGCCCGTAAGCCCGATGTTCGCAAACGCAAGCGAGGCGACGCTGAACACCACCACCCACTTTTTGTAGCTCAGCGCCTTCGGGAACATTTTCTCAAAGGTCTCGCTGCAGCTCGTGATGAGGCCGACGGCGGTCTTGAGACAGGCGAAGAAGATCATCGCCGCGAACAGATACGCGCCCTCGTCGGAAAAATAGTGGCGCGTGATGGCCGCAAGCGCCGCGCCGCCGTTCTCCGCGAGCGGGAAAGCGCCGCGGCTCTGCGCGCCGACGACCACGGTGACGGCGTAAATAAGCGCCATAAAGAGACACGCAAACGCGCCCGCTCGCACCGTGCAGGACGCGACATTGGCAGGTTCCTCAACGCCGAGAGAAGTGATGACGTTCACGACCACGATGCCGAAAGCGAGGCCCGCCAGCGCGTCCATGGTGTTATAGCCCTCCAAAATGCCCTTGGCAAGCGGCGCGGAGAGGTAATCCGCCGCAGGCTCGATCGCGGAGACGCTGCCCAGCGGATGCAGCAGCGCCGTTATCATGATCCACGCGAAGACGAACAGAAACAGCGGGTTCAAGAGCTTGCCGACCCAAACGAGGATCTTGCCCGGGCGCAGCGAGAAAAACAGCATCAGCGCAAAGAACACCAACGTAAACAGGAACAGCGCCAGACGCGGGGGAACGCTCTGCGGCACGATGGGCGCGATACCGGTCTCGAACGGAACGGTGAAGCAGCGCGGGATCGCAAAGAACGGCCCGATGGTGAGGTAGAGCGCACAGGTGAAAAAGTAGCTGTAGCCCTTGCCGACCTTGCTGCTCAGGTCCTGCAATCCGTCCGAATGCGTGGTCGCAAGCGCGGCGACCGCGAGCAGCGGAAGCCCCACGCCCGAGATGAGGAAGCCGATGAGCGCCGGAAGCATGTTCCGCCCCGCCGCCTGACCCATGTACGCGGGGAAAATCAGGTTACCGGCTCCGAAAAACAGGCCGAACAGCATGCTGGAGACCGACACCGTCTCCACGACGGAAAGTCTGCGTTTCATTACGCGTTTCCTTCTTTCGTTCTCATGAATAGATTTATTATACTCAAAGCGCGTCCGCTTGGCAAGACAAAGTATTTCTTTCCCCGCCGCCGGCGCGGCAAGCGCGCGGCGCAGAAATCGTTTTCGCCCTTGCAATATGCGCGAAAACATGAGACAATAACAAAAAATGGCATCGGCGGAAGGGACTGAGGCAATGCGCACTGGCACGGGAAACCGAAAAGCATCCTATATCAAAAACTTCCTGATCTCCATTCTGGTCATCGGATTTTTTGTCGCGATCATCCTGACATACTACAACATGCTGGTGAGCGAAAAGCGCAGCGGCATCATTCGGGACGGCGAAATGTCCGCGCGGCAGGTGGAGACGCAGTTCAACGAATATCTCGCCACCAGCGTCGACGCCATTGAGATGACGGCGTACACGCTGGAGGGAATGGTCGCGGACGACAAGTCCGGCGAGGAGATCCTGGAGTATCTGCTCGGACAGTCCGTCGCGGTCATCAACACCATTTTTGAAAACACGATGGGCGTTTACGGCTACATCAACGGTGGCTACTACGACGGCGCCGGATGGACGCCGGACGCCGACTTCAAGCCCAAGGAGCGCCCGTGGTATATCGAGGCCGCCGCCAACCACGGCGCGGTCACGCTGATCGACCCCTATGTGGACATGCAGTCGGGGCAGGTCATGATGTCGCTTGCCAAGATGCTCAGCGACGGCGAGAGCGTGGTGTCCATGGACATCTACCTCGACCGTCTGCAGGAGATCACCGAGGACGCCGTGGCGTCCGACGCGGCGGACATCGAGCTGATCCTCGACACCCGCAACATGGTCGTCGCGCACTCGGACAAAAGCGAGGTCGGCAAGGACTACGACGAGGAGCGCGGAACGCTGGCGGCGGCGGTCATG
>CAMVGI010000302.1 GCA_947166955.1 uncultured Clostridia bacterium
GCGGACAACGCCACGGCATGGAAGGACGAGAGCGCCGATCTGCTGTTTTTGGATTTGGACAGCGTTCGTCTGGCGGAGCTGACAGAGACGCGCGCGGGGGCGGGATTGATTGTCGTATCCCGTGACGCCGGACACGCGATACGCTCCTACCGCTGGCACCCCGACGCGTTCCTCAAGCCGGATTATGACATGCGCACGCTTGCGGAGGCGCTGACCGCCTGCGAAAGATTGTGGCAGCGGGGCAGGCTTTGCCCGGAATCGCCGTATGTAAACAAGACGCTGCGCCTGACGCTGGGGCGTGTCCGCTACATTGAGGCGGCCGCGCATTACTGCGTGTTTGAGCAGGGCAACCGTCCGGTCCGCGCCCGCTTTGCGGTGGGGGAGCTGGAGGGAACTCTGCCGAATCCGCCGTTTGTACGCTGCCACCGAAGCTATTTTGTCCATTTGAACGAGGTGGAGCACATGAGCTATACCGCGCTGACGCTGAAGGACGGCAGCCAACTGCCTGTAGGCAGGACATACGTTCGATCACTTCGGGAGGCGTTGTTGACATGGAAAGAAGGGGAACTGTACAATGACGATCTCCATACTGATCTGTGACGATCTGCCGGAAGAACGCGCCAACCTTCTGCATATGCTCCAGAAGTACAAGGCGGAGCATGGCGTGAGCATGAGATTGGAAACCGCCACCGACGGCACGGAACTTCTCTCCTTATGGCGTCCCAAGCGCTGGGATCTCATTTTCCTGGATATCTATATGCCGTACCTCAACGGCGTCGATGCGGCGCGCCGCCTGCGCGAAGTCGACCGGCAATGTGAGATCGTCTTTGCCACGACCAGCCGGGAGCACGGCATGGAGGGCCACGAGCTGCACGCGATGGATTACCTCACAAAGCCCTTTTTGCAGCGGGATGTCGATGAAGTGATGGATTGGTTCCTGTGCAAGCACGCCGATCAATTCAATGAGCTGACGCTCCGCACGGAGCTGGGCAGCATCTCGCTTCGCGCACAGGACGTCCTATACATCGAAAGCCGCGGCCGCACCTGCATCCTCCATATGCGCGGACGGGAGATCAACGTCCAAAGCAGCATGAGCGACCTGACGGGCGGCTTGAACGATGCTGCGTTCTTCCATTGTCACAAGAGTTTTCTGGTCAATTTGGCTCACAGCGTCGCCATCGAAAAGCGCGCGTTTCGGATGGACGACGGCAGCAGCGTGCCGATCAGCGCGGCAAACCTTGCGCGCAGCAGGGACGCGCTGTCGGCATGGCAAACGTAAGCGGTGAGCCGGAGACATGGCACGCGGCGAATCAGAAAAAAGGGCGCCTTCCCCGACGGGAACGCGCCCTTTTTCCTTGGCTCAGCAGTCGATTGTCATACTTCGATCCGATGCTTTCCGGCTTGCGTGAGATGAAAGTGTAATCAGTGCCTCATTTTTCTCTTGGCATCCGTAATCAGGCCGCGGTAGTCATATTCGTCCGCAAGCCCGTTTTGACTGTCACTGACGTGGCCTTTTTGGTCGATATCGCTCTTTATGCCGCGATAATAGCGAGCAAGCTGCAAATATTCCTGATCCTCCTCGTTCTCGGGATCGAAAAGATCGCTGAACTGTGTGGCGAAAGCGAGCGGCATGGCGGCATTGGGACCCAGACTCGTGGAGAGTTGCTTGTAGCGGTCGTTGCGCGCGAGAGACAACCTTGTTTCATTCTCCAAGTCAGTTCCGAAGCGGCTCTTCAAGCCTTGGAGGTACTGCCGGTAGTTCCCCTTGATGCCCCGCATCACTTCGTCCTGCCGCGCATAAGTGTCCTGTTCCGACTCGCCGTCTCTGGCGCTCATGCCATCTAAAAAGGAGTTATACTGCGCGATGCGGTCGTCCAGCGTGGTGTTCGCGTCGCCGCCAATATTTGCGGCGGCGGCCATGTGTGCCGTCAGCGTACCGGGATTGTAAGCCCCGTGCTCCATTGCAACTTCATTTTCCCAAGCGGTTTGGGTCGTATCTTCGTACTTTGCCTGATGGCGGGTGGCTGCCAACCTGACGCCTTCGATGGCATGACGCATTTTTTGGGCGTCGATTGCCTGAATATCGGTCGCTGTCATTTGATTGCCGGTCATCTTATCCCATTCGCTCATTCTGCGCTTGTGCTCGTTGCCCGAAATGCTGCCGAAATATACTGCAGCGCCGGTATATCTGTCGCAGCAAGTCCGTTCGTCGGTTGCACGATTCACATAGTAGTTTGTGTGCTGCAACCCATTGTTACTGTTCAGGCTTGCACAGTCCGAGGCTTGGATGGACAGACTTTCATCTGCAAACTGCTCCTCGCCCATGCCGGCGATGATCTTGTCCAAATTGTCGGAGTAGGCGGCTTCGTCCAGAAGGTTGTTCTCGTTCGTGTGCCGTGCTTTGGCGCGAGCAAGCTGGCTTTCCAGAGAGAGAAGAGGATTGCTGCCGCTGTCGCCCCAGAATCTCCGCCATTTTTGGGCGCTTGCCATCTGATTTGCCGCTTTTTTTCGTGCTCTGCTTCCTTCCGCCGCCATGATCATCTTGTCATAGGCGTCTGCCTCTGCGGATTGGTGCTTGGCGATCTTGTTCTCTTTTTTGTCCGCCTGCATCGGCCCTGCGGCGGGAGCGGCGGAGACGGAGGACATCGCCGCCGTCGGAGCGGCGATCTGTTGTCCCGCCGCCGCCATCGCGCCCTCGCGGTCGGCGCGCGCTTCCAGCGCATGATCGTTCAGAAAGCCGCTGCCCGTGACCTCGCCGCGTTGCTGCGAAACGACGTGGGAGATTTCGTGCCCGAGCAGCGCCAGCCCGCCGTAGCTCGTGAAGTCGAGCATTCCGGGCGCAAAAGCGATGTTGCTGCCCTGCGCGACGGCGTTCGCGCCCGCGTCGGCGACTGCCTCGCTCTCGTAGAGCTTGACGGCGGAGAGGTCAGCGCCGAACGCGTTTTCCATCTTCGCGCGCATGGCGTCCG
>CAMVGI010000303.1 GCA_947166955.1 uncultured Clostridia bacterium
AACATTCGCATCGAGAAAACGACAGCCCCCAAGGCGAAGCCCGATATGTCGAAGGTGGCCTTTGGCACGGTGTTTACCGACCACATGTTCCTCATGGACTACAATTCCGCGGAGGGCTGGCACGACGCGCGCATCGTGCCCTACGGCCCGCTGCCCCTCGATCCGAGCGCCGCGGTGCTGCACTATGCGATGGACGTTTTCGAGGGACTCAAGGCGTACCGCACGGCGGAGGGGAAGATCCAGCTGTTCCGCCCCGACTGCAACATCGAGCGCATGAACAACTCCGCCGACCGCCTGAGCCTGCCGCGCGTCAAACCGGAGGACGCCATGCAGGCGATCACGACGCTCGTGTCGCTCGACCGCGATTGGGTGCCTTCCGGCGAGGGGGAGTCGCTCTATATCCGTCCGCTGCTGATGTCCGTGGAGCCGGATCTTTCGCTTCACTGCACCGAGCGATGCCTGTTCGTCGTGATCCTCTCACCCGTGAGCTGCTACTACAAAACAGGCCTCAAGCCGGTGAGCATCGCCATCGAGGATACCGACGCGCGCACGGTGCGCGGCGGCACGGGCTACGCCAAGTGCGGCGGCAACTACGCCGCGGCGCAGCGCGCGGGCATGCGCGCCGAGGAAAAGGGCATCTCGCAGGTCCTGTGGCTCGACGGCGCGACGAAGCGGAACATCGAAGAAGTGGGCAGCATGAACGTCATGTTCAAGATCGGCGGCACGGTCGTGACGCCGACGCTCGAAACCGGAACGGTGCTGCCGGGCGTGACGCGCCGCACCATCCTGCAGCTCCTGCGCGACGAAGGGCAGAAGGTCGAGGAGCGCTTGTTCCCCGTGGACGAGTTTGTCAAGGCCGCGCAGACGGGCGCGATCGAGGAGGCGTGGGGCTGCGGCACCGCGGCGGTGGTCTCTCCGATCGGAAAGCTTATCTATCAAGGAAAAGAGTACGTGATCGGCGACGGCGGCATCGGGCCGATGACGCAGAAGCTTTACAACGAGCTGACCGACATCCAGTGGGGCCGCGCGAGCGATCCGCACGGTTGGATCGTGCCCGTGGAATGACGAACGGTATCGAAACGAAAAAACGGACGGCGGACGCATCTGCGTCCGCCGTCCGTCGCTTTTATCGTTCAAAGAGCCGCAACAGCTTCATCTTGTAGGCGTTCTTCACGCCGCCGTAGGGATGCTCGCGCAGCGGCAGATTGGCGTGCGTCGAGCCGACGAGCACGGTAGAGGGGTGCGTGAACTCGCGAAAGCCCCATTCGCCGTGGTACGCGCCCATGCCGGAGTGGCCCGTGCCGTTGAACGGCGCGCCCTTGACCATCAGGTGGATGCACACCTCGTTGATGCAGCCGCCGCCGTACTGCTGCGTGCGCATGACCTGCTCCGCCCAGCGCATGTCCCGCGTGAACACATAGAGCGCAAGCCCGTGCTCGCGCCGCGCGATCGTGTCCGTTACGCGGTCGATCTCGGCGTCGGGGAACGGGACGACGGGGAGGATGGGGCAGAACAGCTCGCGCTGCACCGCGTCGTCGTCGAACGACATGGGGTAGAGGATCGTGGGCGAATAGCGCAGCGTTTCCGCATCGCCCTTTCCGCCGAAGACAACGCGCTCCGCGTATTTTTTCACGGTGTCGTCGCACTTCTCGTACGCGGCGCGGGAGATCAGGCGCGAATACTCGGGATTGGCGGAGGGGTCTTCGCCGAGCTGGCGGACGAACGCCGCTTTCAGTTCGCGCACGAACTCGTCCGCGACCTCGGACGCGACGGCGACCTGATTGATGTTGATGCACACCTGTCCGCTGTTGCACGCCTTGAAGAACGCGATCTTGCGCGCGGCGTCCTTCAGGTCGGCGTCGGCGCGTACGACGCACCAATTGCCGTTCTCGCCGCCGAGCTCCAGCGCGACGGAGGTGAGGTTCTTTGCCGCGCATTCCATCACGTGCACGCCCACGCGCGGCGAGCCGGTGTAGAAGATCTTGTCGAACCGCTGCGCGAGGCAGAGGTCGGCAACATCGTGTCCGCCGTCGACGACGGCGGCGTATTCCTCGGGGAAGATGGGCGCGAGGACGTCTTGCAGCGCCTTCGTGCACGCGGGCGTTTTGGAGCTTGCCTTGATGACGGCGGTATTGCCGCCGGCGATGCTCGCCGTCAGCACGCCGAGCGAGAGCAGGATGGGGAAGTTGAAGGGGCTGATGATGAGTGAGACGCCGTAGGGCATCTTATAGACCTTCGTCACGGTGCTCGGGAAGCACAAAAGACCGCTGAAATGCGTTTCCGGCCTTGCCCATTTGCGAACGCCGCGGATCGCCTCGTTGATCTCCAATATGGTGCTGCCGATGTCGCAGAGATACGCCTCCGCGCCGCTGCGCCCCAGATCCGCGGCGAGCGCGCGTTTCAAATCGTCCTCGTGCACGAGAATGCTCCGCTTGAGCTTTTCGAGCTGCTCAATGCGCCAATTTACGTCGAGCGTCGCTCCGCTGCGGAAATACTCTCGCTGCCGTTCCACGGTTTGCGCGATCCGTTCCTCCGTCCACATATCGCCGCCGCTCCTTTCATTTTTTGCGTTACGCCGATTGTACCACGGAATCCGCCTCGATACAAGCGGACTTTTCGCAATGCGCTTGCTATTTTTCACGCTTTGCCGTACAATAAAAACGGAAGGGGGCGTTTTCCGTGGACATGTTCCGCCTGTTCGTGAAGATCTGCGGCGTATTGACCGGCCTCGGCGCGGTCGTGCTGTGCTTCTACCTGCGCGAAAAGCTGCGTGCCTACTCGGTGAAGGCGGCGATCTTGAAGTCGGTCGTTTCGCTCCTGTTCGTGGCGACGGCGCTTGTCGGCGGCTATATCGCTGGGGCGTGCGGTGGGCCGCGCGAGATGCCGCTGCTGGTGCTTTTCGGCCTTGTGTGCGGCCTCGCGGGCGACGTCTGGCTCGACCTCAAATACGTTTTCCCACAGGAGG
>CAMVGI010000304.1 GCA_947166955.1 uncultured Clostridia bacterium
AGGTCGGACGTGCCGGAGACGTTGCCGCCCACGGTGCCGCTGAAGTTCGGGATGTCGAGCGCCACGCCGTACTCCGTGATGGCAGTGCCGAGCACGGGGATGGTCTGCGTGGCGGAGGTCGCCGCCTGCAGCGCGGGCGTCGCGTTGGCGAGGATCAGGTCATAGTTGCTCGCCACAAAGCCGTTGACGATCGTGGCGCAGGTCGCCTGGTCGCCGGAGGCATTCTTCTCGTCAAAGGTGATCTGGCCAGGCATCGCCGCGTCGAGCGCGTCGCGGAAGCCCTTGGTCGCCGCGTCGAGTGCAGGATGCTGCACGAGCTGGCAGATGCCGACGTTGAAGGTCTTCTTCTGATTGCCGGACGCGCCGCCGCAGGCGGCGAGGGACAGGCACAGCGCCAGCGCCAGCGCAAGAGATGCAAGCTTCTTAAAGTTCATGGTGTTATCCTCCTCAGTGATGGTTCTTTCGCAGTATAGAGCTTTAATGTGTAAAAGTCAATGGGTATTTTCAACAAAAGCGCCGCGTTTTTACGCGGCGCTTTTCACAAGTTCCGTATTTTTTATTCCGGCGCCGCCGTACGGGTAACGGCGGTAAAATACACATTCCCGCGCAGGTCGAAGCGGACGCCCGAAAGCCCCTCGCGCAGCAGATAGGTCTCCGTGCCGAAGCAGACCGGCGAGAGCGCGGTATCGTCCAGCAGCAGCGCCTCCGCGTCGTGCAAAAACGCCGCGCGCGCCGACGGGTCCTGCGAGCCGTCCGCCACGCCGATGAGCAGATCGAAGGGCTTGCTCACATAGTGCAGCGCGTTGTTGCCGTCCGTTCCCGCGAACGGCGCGAGGTAATCCATCGCGTCGCCGTATTCCGCGCCCAGCGACACCAAGGCAAGGTCGTAATCGCCCTCCGCGACGCGGCGCTCCAGTTCTCCGCGCGGCAGACCCTCCGTGGTGATGACGACGTTCAGCTTCTCGTGCCAGAGCGCCGCCAGAGCGGCCGCCGCGGCGCGCATCCCGTCGTCGCCGGTAAGGTAAAGGCATTTGATATGCGGGAACCCCATGCCGCCCCAATAGCCGCCGTTTCGCATCTCGGTCTCGGCGTCGAGGCAGCGCATCGGATACCCCTCCGCGTCCACCGGACACAGTTCGCCGCCCGCGGTGCGGAAATCCTCCGTTCCGTCCGTGTCCGAACCGTCCGCGATGCCGGGCGGGACGAGGCCGCTCGCCGGTTCCGCCGCCGGTCCTGCCGCAGACGCGACCGACGCGCGGTCGAGCGTGAGGTCGAACGCCTTGCGGATATGCTCGTTGGAAAACGCCTCGCTGACGTGGTTATAGAGCACGCAAACGGTGCTGCGCAGCGGCAGGCTGCCGCTGGCCTCCACCATCGGCGGCGGCGAGGTAACGTAGTCCGTGCGCCCCTCCTCGTAGAGCTTCCAGCCCTCGCTCCCGTTCGCGGCAAACACGAAGCGCAGCAGATCCGGCCCCGTGGCGCGCCGCTCATAGTACGACATGTTGCGCCGGAGCTGCAAATAGTCGTTTTTCGCCCACACGCCGATCTGATACGGCCCGTTGCTCGGAACGTTCGACGCGGTCATCCAATTCTCGTCCTTTTGGATTGCGTCCCTGCGCAGCGGCATGGTCGCGACCGCCGTGCACACTTCGCTCAGGAAGTAGGCGCACGGCCCGTTGAGCGTGACGCGGAAGGTCGAATCGCCCTCCGTTTTCACCTTCAGCTGCACGGGATCGCCCGTTTCGCGCACGTCCTCGTAGCCTGCCACCATCGCAAGCAGTCCGTGGTTGGGCGAGGCGGTCGCCGGATCGACCAGGCGGCGCCACGCGTACACAAAATCGCGCGACTTCACGCGCGTGCCGTCCGACCAGCGCGCGGAGGAGCGCAGCGTAAAGACATAATCCACCGTTCCGTCGTGGTTCTGGATCTCCTGATACTCCTTGGCGATACCGGGAACGGCGGTCACGCGGCCGTTCTCATCCTCGTCTATGCGCATCAGGTTCTCGTAGAGCGCGCAGAATACGCTCTCCGCCGCCGGATTGGTATTCATCGCGGGGTCGAGCGAGTCGATCGTGCCGCACACGCTCGCGCGCAGCAAAAACTGCTGGCTCTCCGGCACCTCCCGCTGCGCACAGCCGGAAAGCGCGCTCATCAGCATGAGCGCGCCGAGCAGGATGGCAATGTGTTTTTTCCAGCAATGCATCAAAAGCTCCCGGGGCTATCCCGTTTTTCTCTCTTTAGTGATCCTTCTCGCCTTCGGCAAGCTTCCCGTCCGCGTCAAAATGCGCGGTGAGGATCGTGCTGCCCGTGACCTTGGCGATCTCGTCGAGCTTCATTTTCGACGGGTAATCCGCCACAAGCGTAAAGGCGACGCCGCGGCGCTTCGCGCGCCCCGTGCGGCCGATGCGGTGGACATAGTACTCGTTTTCCTGCGGCACGTCGTAGTTGAACACCGCGTCCACGTCGTCCACGTCGATGCCGCGGGCGGCGACGTCCGTCGCGATGAAAACCGGCAGCTCGCCGCGGCGGAAGCGCGCCATGACCTGTTCGCGCTTCTTCTGCGGAATGTCGCCGTGGATGCAGTCGACGTCCAGCCCCTCCATCTCAAGGTACTTCTTCAAGCGCTCGACCATGCCCTTGGTGTTGCAGAACACGATCACGCGCTCCAAAGCGCCCTGGCGGATGATGCGCGCGATCGCGGCGACCTTGTCGTTCTGGTCGACGTCGATGCGGTACTGCAGAATGTCGGGCTTGTTCTCCTCCTCCGCGCGCACGGTGATCTCCTCGGGGTCGCGCTGGTACATCCAGCTGATGTCCAGCACCTCGCGCGAGATGGTCGCGGAGAACATGCCGAGGTTCTTCCGCCCCGGCATCTTGTCGAGCAGGCGCGTCACGTCGTCGATGAAACCCATGTCGAGCATGCGGTCGGCCTCGTCGAGGATGACCGTATCCACGCTGTC
>CAMVGI010000305.1 GCA_947166955.1 uncultured Clostridia bacterium
ACCACGACCGTGTTGCCGAGCAGGCTCGCGAACACCGCGCGGTACTTTTCCTCATGCCTGACCAGCTGCGAAGCGACGCCGACAAAGCCGTATTCGCTCTCAAGGCCGTCCTCTTTCAGCTCCGCGCCGCGGATCGCGGTCAGCGGCTGGAAGGTCGCGCGGCCGCTGTCGCGCTGCTTGAGGAGGTTGATCGCCGCCTTGGCGTCCTCCTCGCGGTCCACAACAACGTCCTGCAGCTTTGCGCCGAGCGCGATCTCAATGGCGACGGCGTACTTCTTATCCGTCGTCATCAGGTTCGCGACAGGGCCGTGAACGCCGCGCAGCAGCTTGCTCTCCGCCGCCTGCATCACGGTGCGCACCGCCTTGCCGAAGCCCTCGTACTCCTTCTCCATATCGGAGAGCAGCTTGATGCGGGAGTCGAGATTGCTCAGCTCCATGGTGAGGTTCACGCGCCGCTCGGACGCCTCCTGCTCGCGCTTGACGCGGCCCTCCATCTTCATCGTGTGGCCCTTGATGATATTCTGGATGGCGTCGGCGTCCTCCTGCGCCTCCTCCAGCGCGCGGCGGTTTTCCGCGGCTGCCTTCTTCGTCTCGGCGAGCTGCTTTTCGACTTCCCCGCGCTCAACGGCGATCTGCGCCTTGCGCTCCTCGCCGCTTTGCACGCTCGAACGCGCGGCGGAAATGTCCGACCGGCTGTCCGCCGCCGCCGCGCGCGCAAGCGCTTCGCGACCGCGCAGGCGCTCGACCTCGTCGGTCGCCGCGCCCATGCCGCGGGCAAGTTCTTCCGCCTTCGCGGTCAGCGCGTCGATGGACGCGCTCAGCTGCTCGGATTCCTTGTCCAGTTCGGCGATGCGCGCCTTCTTCTCCTCGATCTGCTCCGCGAGAGAGGTCGCGCGTCCGCTTTGGTCGCGCAGTTCCTCCTCAGCACGGCGGATGCTCTCGTCGTTGTGCGCGATTTTGGTATTGAGCACCGCGATTGCGGATTCCTGCTCGCCGATCTGCGTGCTCAGCCCCGCTTCCGCCGCACGCACGCGTTCCTGCTCGATGTCGTTCGCGCGGATACGCTCGCCAAAGCCCTCGTTGAGCGCGTACAACTCGTCGCGCTCGCCCTCGACCCGCTCCAATTCCGCCTTTGCCTGCGCGTAGTCGGTTTCGACCTTGATGGCGGCGGTACGGATGGCGTCAAGCTGATCGAGCCAAAGCGAGATCTCCAGCAGGCGAAGCTCATCGCGCAGGGCAAGATATTTCTTCGCCTTTTCCGCCTGCTCGCGCAGGTGTTCGACCTGCGGCTCAAGCTCCACGATCTTGTCGTTGGCGCGCGTCAGGTTCTCCTCCGTGCGCTCCAGATCGCGCTCCGCCTTTTCCTTGCGGTGGCGGTACTTGGAGATGCCCGCCGCCTCCTCGAAGATCTCGCGGCGGTCGCCGCTCTTGGCGGAAAGGATCTCGTCGATGCGGCCCTGTCCGATGATCGAATAGCCCTCGCGTCCCATGCCGGTATCCATGAACAGTTCATTGATGTCCTGCAATCGCACGCTCTGCTTGTTGATGTAGTATTCCGACTCGCCCGAGCGGTAATACCGGCGCGTGACCGAAACCTCGCTTTCTTCCATCTGCGGAAAAATATGCTCGGTGTTGTCCAGCACCAGCGTCACCTGCGCGAATCCCATTTGGTTGCGCTTCTCCGTGCCGCCGAAAATGACGTCCTCCATCTTGCTGCCGCGCAGGGACTTGACGCCCTGCTCGCCCATGACCCAGCGGATCGCGTCCGAAACGTTCGACTTGCCGCTGCCGTTCGGCCCGACGATTGCCGTAACGTCCGAGCCGAAATTGAGGATCGTCTTGTCCGGAAAGCTTTTAAAACCTTGTATTTCAAGTGCTTTTAAGTACACTTACCTGCTCCTTTTGCGTCTTCTTTGGGCGCTATTACACATATTTTAACTAAAGTATAGTAACAGAAAAGGCGGACGTTTGCAAGTCGCAAACAAAAAAGCGGCCCCAAAATTTGGGCCGCTTTTTACCGCATCCTTGTGTAAAGTGCCTCCAAGGCGTCGGAGAGGCTGCCAATCCGGTCGATCAATCCGCATTCTACCGCCTCCTCGCCGTAGATCACGCTGCCGACGTCCGCCGCCATGTCCTTCGCGCTCATCATCAGCTCGGTGAATTTTTCCTTTGAAATGTTGGAGTTTTTGGTCACAAAGCGGACAATTCTCTCCTGCAGGCGGCTGAAATAGTGGTACGTCTGCGGCGCGGCGATCATCGTCCCGCTCATGCGGATGGGATGCACGGTCATCGACGCGCTCGGCGCGATAAACGTCTGCTGCGGCGCCACGGCGAGCGGGATGCCGATGGAGTGGCCTCCGCCGAGCACGAGCGACGCCGTCGGCTTTTTCATGCCCGCGATCGGCTCCGCGATGGCAAGCCCCGCCTCCACGTCGCCGCCCATGGTGTTGAGCAGAAACAAAACGCCGCCGATCTCCTCGTCCGCCTCCAGCGCCGCGAGCAGCGGCAGAACGTGCTCGTACTTCGTCGCCTTTGCGCCCTGCGGCAGCTCCATATGCCCCTCGATCTGTCCCACAATGGTCAGACAGTGGACGTTCCCCCGCCGCGTCCGGATCGTCGTCGAACCGAGGTCGACCAAAGGCTGCATCGGCGTGTTCTGCTTCCGTTCGTCCTGCTTTTTTTCGTTTTTCGTCTCTTCCGAAACCTTTTCGCCAAAAATCATCGGCAAAACCTCCCCGTTGTATTGGGGATAGGTTTTGCCGATGGTCTCGCTTTTATGCGGTTCAGGCCTGTTCAAAAACGACCTTCATCATCTTGTAGGTCATATAGCAGTCGATCTTGGCGACCGTCTCGCGCGGCGCGTGCATGCTCAGCACGGGAACGCCCGCGTCGATGGTGTCGATGTTGCGCTTCGCCATGAACTTGGCTACCGTGCCGCCGCCGCCGGCGTCGGTCT
>CAMVGI010000306.1 GCA_947166955.1 uncultured Clostridia bacterium
GTATCACCACGCGCCCGAGGTCGTCGATGCGCCGCACGATTCCGGTTGCTTTCATGTGGTAAGACTCCTTCGTTATTTATACCGAAACGCAAACCAGCGAAGCGTTTGCGTTTCGGAGAGGAGGAGCAACAGAGCGATACGCAGTTTTCGCCGTAAGGCGGAAACGGAGCGAGCGTCGTTTGCTCCGACGAGGATAGTCTTTGAAATTCGCGCGGAATTATCCAAGGGAAGGATTGGAAAGAGAATTTGCGGTGATACTTGACATGTGGTAAAAGCAATGCTATAATAATACTCACTAAGTGAGTAGGCATTATGTGCTTTGCTGTGACCATGATGTCACCTGTACGAAAAGCGAGGGATCGAGCATGAGAATAAACGCGTTCGGCGGCTCTGCCGCGTCCAATTTTTCCTGCTGTCTGTGTTGTCATCACACAGGCGGCTGATTTCCCCTGCCCTTCAACAGCTAACGGATCCCGCCTGTTCTTTCTCTGCGTCGGCGCAGCGTCGGAACACGGCGGGATTTTTCTGTCTTCGTATCAAAATGAGGTGTTATTATGATAGACAATCAGGAGAGCGTGACCGCAAAGCTCTGCTCCTTTGCCCGCGCTTACCACTCCAACCACGAAAGGAGCAAGATCTTTGACGATTACCTTGCCTTCGACCTGATGGGCCGTGAGGAATATGAGGAGATCGGGCAGCTGATCGAACACGACTACAAAACGGAGCTGTTCGATCCGAGACAGGATTTCCGCTCGTCCAGCATCCGCGAGGAGATGGACCGCTATATCCTGCCCATTCCGCTCTCCCGCGCCGCGTTCGCCGAGCGCGAGCTCCTGCGCTTCGCGCGGGAGCACGGCGTATGCCAATACGTCATCTGCGGCGCGGGAATGGACACCTTTGCCTTCCGCAACGAAAACCCGAATATCCGCGTCTTCGAGATCGACCACCCGGACACGCAGCGCTACAAGCTCCGAAAGATTCGCCGGCTGGAATGGAACATCCCGACGAACGTGACGTACGTCCCGGTGGACTTTTCAAAAGACGACATGGCGGAGGAGCTGGAGAAGGCCGACTTTGATCCGAGGCTGCCGTCGTTCTTTGCCATCCTCGGCGTGACCTACTACCTGACGCTTCCCGTTTTCGAGGAAACGCTCCGTCGGATCGGCGGCGTCGCCGCGCCCGGAAGCAGACTGGTCTTCGATTTTCCCGACGATTCCACGTTTGGAAAGGGGGCGGCGGAGCGCGTACGCTCGCTCTCGGACATTACCGCCGCGCTCGGGGAGCCGATGCGGCACGGATATTCGTCCGCGGAGGTCGACGCGGCGCTCGTCCGTCAGGGCTTTCTGACCGACGCGCACGAGTCGCCGGAGCACATACAGGAGCGCTATTTTGCGGGGCGGGCCGACGGCAAACGCGCGTTCGAGAACATCCACTTTATTCTGGCGGAAAAGAACAGGATCAGCGCCTGAACAAAACCGCACGGTTCGCCGTGCGGTTTTGTCTCAAGAATATGTTGATTAAGTATATTGACAAGATAAGAATTATAGAGTACAGTTGCCGCACAGGCTTTTGCCCGCGCCGACGGAAGTGGCCGGCGTGAGGATACGAAAGGATGCTCACGCAATGGCAAGAAAAGAAAACAGGTTCAAGGACTATGGTATTGCCACGCAGGCGATCCATACAGGCACCGATTACGACGCGGAGACCGGCGCGGTTCGCCGCCCGCTGCACATGGCGAACAGCTACAAGCTGCCGGATGACCTCTCGCAGGTCAACTATTCATCCACCGACCTTCTGATGTACTCCCGCAACGGGAACGCGAACCAGCACTGGCTGGAGGAGAAGATCGCCGCGCTGCACGGCGCGGACGACGCCATCGTACTCGCGAGCGGCGTCGGCGCGCTCCACGCGCTGTTCTGGACGCTGCTGAAAAGCGGCGACCGCGTCGTCTATCCGAAGGTCAGCTACATGGCGGTCTATCGGATGTTCCACGAGCTGTTCAATCGCAAATTCGGCGTGGAGACGGTCATGGTGGACATGACGGACCTCGCCGCGGTGCGAAAGGCGATTACGCCGGGGACGCGCCTCGTCCACATCGAAACGCCGGACAATCCGACCGTGGGCGTGACGGATATTGCGGCGGTCGCCGAGATCGCACACCAAAACGGTGCGCTGCTGTCGGTGGACAACACCTTCGCCTCGCCGCTCAACCAAAAGCCGCTGGAGCTTGGCGCGGATTTCGTGGTGGAGGCGCTGACGAAGTTCATCAACGGCCACGGCGACGCGCAGGGAGGAGCGATCATCTCCAACGACCTCGAGACAATGGACCGCATCCGCTATGAGGCGCAGGTGAACGTCGGCGCGGTCATCAGCCCGTTCAACGCATGGCAGATCTTCCGCGGCTCGGTCACGTTCCCGCTGCGGATGCGCCAGATCAACGCCTCGTCGCAGCAGATCGCCGAGTGGCTGGAAAAACGTGAAAACGTGACCTTTGTCTCCTATCCCGGACTTCCGGGCAACCCGGGGCATGAGCTTGCCAAACGGCAGATGCAAAGCGGCTTCGGCGGCGTGATCTCCTTCGGCGTCGCGGCGGACGACAAGACGGTGGAGCGGTTTTGCGCCGCGCTCAAGGTCGTGACCTTCGCCGTTTCGCTCGGTCACGACGAGAGCCTGATCTTCCCGCAGCCGAGCTATGACGAGCGGATCGACCTGTACCCCGAGCAGTTCCGCAAGGGCTTTATCCGCTTCAGCGTCGGGCTGGAGGAGCCGGAGGACATCATCGCCGATCTCGATCAGGCGCTGCGCGCGGTGGGCTTATGACGGAGCTTGAAATCACAATAGCGGAGCTGACGGATATGCCGGAGGGCGCGTATCTGCTGCTTTTTGATGATACGGCGACCACCGAGATCTACGCTCTTTCCCTACACGACGCTCTTCCGAT
>CAMVGI010000307.1 GCA_947166955.1 uncultured Clostridia bacterium
GAGAAAATGTCGTAGGACCGCTCGCCGCGGTTGGTCTGTTCAATGACATAAGGGACTAAACTCATGGTGTTGACCTCCTGTGGTTTGTGTTCATACCCTGTTCAAATTTCCGGTATGTATGCAAACAACCACAAATATCGGATTTGTGGTTGTTCGGCGAAATGCTTATCGCTTGTCTCTATTATAGCCGAATGACGGCTTATTCAGCCTTCTTGGCCGGCTTTTTCGCAGCAGGCTTCTTGGCGGCGGGCTTTTCCTCCGCGGCCGCCTTCTTCGAAGCCGTCTTCTTCGCGGGCTCCGCCTTGTCCTCGGTCTTCTTGGCGGCGGGCTTCTTCGCGGGCTTTTCCTCCTCTGCCGCCTTCTTCGCGGGGGCTTTCTTCGCAGGCTCCGCCTTATCCTCAGTCTTCTTGGCGGCAGGCTTCTTCGCAGGCTTCTCCTCCGCCTCGTCCTTGGCGTCGTCCTTCTTGGCGGCGGCCTTGGCTGGCTTGGCGTTGTCGACAACCACGGCGATGGCCTTGTTGTTGAGCACCTGCGTGCGCACCGCGCCCTTGTCAAGGTACTTCTTGACGGCGTCGACCTCCATGCCGTAGTAGCCGGAGAGCTTCTTGTACTCTTCTTCGATCTCCTCGTCGCTGGCCTCAAGCTTCTCCTGCTCGATGATCTGGGCGATGGCGAGATCCATCTTGACCTGACGCGTCGCGGGCTCGCGGCCGTCCTCCATGAACTTCTTCTCGTCCATGCCGGTCATCTTCTTGTACTGGTCGTAGGGGATGCCCTGCGCCATGATGCGGTTTTTGAACTCGTCCAGGAAACGCTTGCACTGCTCTTCGATCAGGACGTCGGGGATCTCGCACTCGATGGTATCGGCGACCTTCTCGATCAGCGCGTTCTCATAGGCGACCTTGACCGCTTTCTCGCGATCCTCTTCCATCTTCTTCTTGATGTCGTCCTTGAGTTCCTTGATCGTGTCGAACTCCGAGACATCCTTGGCAAACTCGTCGTCGAGCGCGGGCAGTTCCTTGAACTTGACCTCGCTGCACTTGACCTTGAACTTGACCGCCTTGCCGGCGAGGTCCTTCTGATAATCCTTCGGGAAGGTGATGTCGATCTCCTTCTCGTCGCCCGCCTTCATGCCGACGACCTGCTCCTCAAAGCCGGGGACGAAGCTGCCCGAGCCAAGCTCCAGCTCATAGTTCTCGCCCTTGCCGCCGGCAAACGGCACACCGTTGTCGAAGCCCTCGAAGTCGATGACCGCGGTGTCGCCCTTCTTCGCCTTGCGGTCGACGGAAACGAGGCGTGCGTTGCGCTCCGCCATCTCGTCGAGGCGCTTCTTGACGTCGTCCGCCGTGACCTTGACCTCTTCCTTGGGGGCGCTGACGCCCTTGTACTTACCGAGCTTCACGTCGGGATAGACCGCGACAGTCGCCTTAAAGGTATAGCCGTCCTTCGTCACGTCGCCGACCAGCTCCTCCTCAGGGTAGCCGATCGTATCGAGCTTCTCGCTTTCGACCGCCTTGGCGTAGGCATCGGGCAGGGCCTCGTCCACCGCGTCGGCGTAAAAGACCTCGGCGCCGTAGAGCTTCTCCACCATCTTGCGGGGCGCCTTGCCGGGGCGGAAGCCCGGGACGTTGATGCGGCTGCGCATCTTTAAGTACGCCTTGTTGACGGCGGCCTCAAACTCTTCCGCGCCGACCTCGACGGTGACGGCAACCCTGCTCTTTTCCAGCTTTTCTACGTTTTTGACTGTCATGATTCTGTTATCCTCCGTTTGAACAAATGAAAATTGCTCATTGCAAAATGGTATTTTACCATAGATTTTTGGAAATATCTACCCTTATTTTGATTCAGTCGCAGATTTTTTTCGGAACGAAGCCGAGATAGTCCGCCGAAACGAGCGAATACTCGGTAAAACCGCGTTTTCCCTCAAACGCGCGCTTGTGCGTCGCGCCGTGCAGATGCCCGTAACAGCAGCGCTCGACATGGTAGCGGTCGAGCAGCTCCAGCAGCTCCGGGCACTGATAGCCCTGATAGATGGGCGGATAGTGTAGAAAGCACAGAATAGGCCGGTCTCCCGCCGCCTTGAGCGACGCTTCCAGCCGCAGCGCCTCCCGCGCGATCATTTTGCCCGTGTGCGTCCCCTCCGCGTCCTCCTCGTAAAACCAGCCGCGCGTGCCGCAAAGCGCGTAATCGCCGTAAAAAAAGCAGTTGTTGTGCAGAACGTCGAAGCTCGTGAGGCCGTTATCGGCAAAAAAGCGTTTCATCTTCGCCGCCGTCGTCCACCAATAGTCGTGATTGCCTTTGAGCAGCAGCTTTTTTCCGGGCAGCGCGTCGAGGAAGCGGAAATCCGCCAGCGCACCGTCGAGCGACATGCCCCACGAGGTATCCCCCGCGAGCACGAGCACATCGTCCGGCGCAAGAAGCGAAAGGCTCTCGCGCGTCCGCTCGACGTGGTTGGCCCACTTCTCGCCGAATACGTCCATCGGCTTCTCGCCCGTCAGCGACAGGTGCAGATCGCCGATCACATAGAGCGCCATCCGCTTTCCTCCCATCCCGAGATTGCCGGTCCGCGCGCGTTTTTCGCCGCTTGACGCGCGAAAACGCGGCACAGCCTGAAAAGCTGCGCCGCGTTCCTTGGACTGTCGCTAGGATTTTACCAAACGCGCGGAAAAAAGTCAAGCGAGGGACACGCTCTCGCCGCTGGCAAAAAAGTACAGCAGCTTCTCGCGCACGGGCTTTTCCATAATGCGCGCCAGCGCCGCGGCATAGGTCTCAAGCTGCGTCCGGTAATGCTCCGCGCGCTCCGCCGCGCCGCCTTCGCCGAGGCGGTCGGTCTTGAAGTCGAGCACGACAAGCTCGCCGTCCTCCTCGAAAAAGCAGTCCACAACGCCCTGCAGCAGCACTTCGTCGTCCTCCGCGGCGCGCGCGTCGTAATCCCGCGCC
>CAMVGI010000308.1 GCA_947166955.1 uncultured Clostridia bacterium
CCCGTGGTCGATGGACCCCGGGCATCAGGACGTCGCCGACCGGCATCTTCTCAACCGGCACGTCCGCTATTGGGGCGACGACGTCGCCGTCGTCATCGCGGAAAACGAGGTCGCAGCGCATCAGGGCGTGCGCGCGCTCAAGATCGAGTATGAGGAGCTTCCCTTCGTGCTCGACGTACAGGAGGCGATGAAGGACGGCGCGCCGCAGCTCCACGAAAAGTACCCGAACAACGTCCTAAAGCACACCGACATGAAAAAGGGCGACTATCAGGCCGCCATCCGCGAGCCGGGGCTGGTGTGCGTGGACAAGTGGTACGACACGCCCACCGTGCAGCACTGCCACATCGAAAACCACGGTTGCTTCGCCTACCAGAGCGGCGACCGTCTGGTGGTCGTTTCTTCCACCCAGATCCCGCACATCATTCGCCGCGTCGTCGCGCAGGCGCTCGGCCGTCCGTGGGGCGACGTCGAGGTCATCAAGCCCTACATCGGCGGCGGCTTCGGCAACAAGCAGGACGCGCTCTACGAGCCGCTTTGCGCGTGGTGCTCCACGCAGGTCGGCGGGCGCTGCGTGCGCCTCGACTGCGCGCGCGAGGAAACGTTTGTCTCGAACCGCGTGCGCCACGCCATCCGCTTCCACATCGTCACCTGGCTCCGCAAGGACGGCACGATCGTCGCGCGCAAGGTGGAGTGCTTCTCCAATCAGGGCGCTTACGCCTCGCACGGCCACTCCATCGTCGCCAAGGCGATGGGCTCGTTCCCGCAGCACTATCCGTGCGAGAACATGGAGTGCGACGCGTGGACCGTGTTCACCAACCGTCCCGCCGCGGGCGCGATGCGCGGCTACGGCATGCCGCAGGCGAGCTTTGCCGACGAGTGCAGCATCGAGGACTGCGCCAAGGCGATCGGCATGGACTCCTACGAGTTCCGCAAGAAGAACATCATGCCCAAGGGCTTCCACGACGCGTTCTCGGGCAACACGAACTATTACGACACCTATCGCGAGTGCATGGCGAAGGGCGCGGAGTACATCGACTACGAGCGCAAAAAGAAGGAATACGCGAACGACACCGGCGATATCCGCCGCGGCGTCGGCGTCGCGACCTTCTGGTACAACACCGCGGTCTATCCCATCTCGCTGGAAACATCCTCCAACCGCATGCTTTTGAACCTCGACGGCACGGTGACGTTCCAATGCGGCGAAACGGAGATCGGTCAGGGCGCGGACACCGCGTACGCGCAGATGGTCGCCGAGGCGGTCGGCCTTGCGAGCTATCGCGACGTGCACGTCGTTTCCTGTCAGGACACCGATATCACACCCACGGGCCTCGGCGCGTACGCGTCGCGCCAGACCTACGTCGCGGGCTTCTCCATCCGCCAGACCGCCGATTTGCTGCGTGAAAAGATCCTCAAGTACGCAAACGAGGTCACGCGTCAGGCCGTCGCAAACATGGACATCGTCGACGGCAACATCGTCCGCAGGGAGGACGGCATGACGCTCATGACGCTCTCCGAGCTTGCGATGACCGCGCAGTACAACCCCGTCCACAGCGAACACCTCACGGCGGAGAGCACCTACACCATCCGCAACAACGCCTACTCGTTCGGCTGCACCTTCGCCGAGGTCGAGGTCGATATTCCGATGTGCAAGGTGACGGTCAAAAACATCGTCAACGTCCACGACTGCGGCAAGCTCATCAATCCCGCGCTCGCCGCGGCGCAGGTGCACGGCGGCATGTCCATGGCGATCGGCTTCGGGCTTTCCGAGCAGCTCATTTTCGACGAGAAGACCGGAAAACCGCTCAACGGCAACCTGCTCGACTACAAGCTCTCGACCTGCCTGGACCATCCGCATCTGGAGGCGGAGTTCGTGGAGAATCCCGAGCCGACTCCGCCGTTCGGCACGAAGGCGCTCGGCGAGCCGCCCGCGTGCTCCGGCGCGCCGGCGATCCGCAACGCGATCCTCGATGCGACGGGCGTCGCCATCGACCACAACCCCATCAATCCCCACGTTCTGTTCGCGGAATTCACCAAGGCAGGACTTATCCACGACGATTGGCGAGAGGAGGCTTGACGCGCCATGTATGATATGAAAGCGCTCTATGAGGCATTCAGCGTTGAAGAGGCCGTAAAGCTGCGCCTCGAGCACCCCGAGGCGCAGATCATCGCCGGCGGTTCGGACGTGCTGGTGCAGATGCGCGAGGGCAAGCGCGCAGGCAAGGAGCTGATCTCCATTTACGGCATCGACGCGCTGCGCGGCGTAACGCTCGACGCAGAGGAAAATCTCCGCATCGGGTCGCTCACAAGCTTTTCGCACATCACGCGCGACCCGCTCATCCAAAAATACTGCAACGTGCTCGGCGAGGCGGTCGATCAGGTCGGTTCCCCGCAGATCCGCAACATCGGCACCATCGGCGGCAACACCTGCAACGGCGTGACCTCCGCCGACTCCGCCTCCACGCTCCACGCTTACGAGGCGATCGTCGAGCTGACGGGGCAAAACGGCGTGCGCCGCCTGCCGATCAAGGACTTTTACATCAAGGCGGGGCAAGTTGACATAAAGCCTGACGAAATCCAGACCGCCATTCTCATTCCGAAGGAAAGTTACGAAAATACCTTCGGACACTACATCAAATATGGTTTACGTAACGCCATGGAAATTGCGACGCTCGGGTGCAGCGTGAACGTGCGGCTCTCGGCGGACAAAAAGACCATCGAGCGCTGCCGCATCGCCTATGGCGTCGCGGGTCCCGTGCCGATGCGCTGTCCGAGCGCCGAGGCCGCCGCAAACGGCGCGAAGCCGACGAAGGCGCTCTGTAATAAGCATAGTTCTGATTGAAAGTCTCAGCCTTGCGAACAGTACCCTGTGGCACTTTCTTCACCTGATTATAAGGCAGAAGCCATACTGAGGCATCAGCCGGTGCCTGTC
>CAMVGI010000309.1 GCA_947166955.1 uncultured Clostridia bacterium
AGATGCCGGGGTCGGTGCCGACGATCTTGACGTTCTGCTTGGCGTAGGAGATCGAAATGGCGATCTGGTCGCAGATGCGGCGGGTCGCAAACGGGGTGAAGCTCTCGATCCACGGCTTGAAGCCGTAGCTGGCGAGGCCCGCCGCGATGGACGCCATGTTCTGCTCGGCAACGCCGCAGTCGAACATCTGCTTGGGGAAGCGCTCATACAGGCCGCGCGTGCCGCTGGCCTTCGCGAGGTCCGCGTCCAGCACGCAGACGTGATGATCCTTTTCCATCATCTCCGCCAGGCACTCGGCGTAAACAGCTCTCATTTCCATCGTTCAGCCCTCCCCTCTGATCTCACGGATGGCCGCTTGGGCCTGCTCCTCGGTGACGTTGGTGTTGTGGTTGCTCGCGCCGAGCTCCTCGATCCACTTCACGCCGCAGCCCTTGAGCGTGTTGAGTACGACCATCGTGGGCTTGCCGCCGCCGCGGTTCGCCTTTGCCTTCTTGCACGCCGCGAGCACTTCGTCGATGTTGTTGCCGTCCTTCACGTCGATGACGTTCCAGCCGAACGCCGCCCACTTGTCAACCAGCGGGGCGATACCGTTAACTTCCTCGACGGTGCCGTCGATCTGCAGCTTATTATAATCGGTAAAGGCGACAAGGTTGTCGAGCTTCTTGGCGGCGGCGAACATTGCCGCCTCCCAGATCTGACCCTCCTGGCTCTCGCCGTCGCCGACGAGGGCGTAGATCGTCGCGCCGTCGTTTTCCAG
This sequence comes from uncultured Clostridia bacterium, assembly GCA_947166955.1. Next base: position 758 of record CAMVGI010000309.1, read on the forward strand.
CTTGGAACCGAGCGCAACGCCCACGGCGCAGGAAAAGCCCTGACCGAGGGAGCCGGTCGTCATGTCGATGCCGGTGGTGCGGTTCATGTCGCAGTGGGAGGGCAGGTTCGTGCCGCCCTGGTTGAGCGTGAGCAGCTCCTTCTTGTCAAAGTAGCCGCGGTTGGCGAGCGTGGCGTACACCGCGGGGCCGGCGTGGCCCTTGGAGCAGACGAAACGGTCGCGTCCCGCCATCTTGGGCTGCTTGGGATCAATGTTCATCTCCTCGAAGTAGAGCGCCGCAAGCAGCTCGACCACGGACAGGCAGCCGCCGATGTGGCCGACGCCCAGATGCCCGATGCAAGTCATGATATCGCAGCGGATATCCTTGCATACCTCTTTCAAATCATAATTCAATGCCGGTTTCCTCCTAACAAAAAATTTGATTAAAGGCTTTAACTAAAAGCAGTTTAATCCTGCGCGGCTACTTTGTCAATACCCCAGCAGAAAGAATTTTTCCAAAAAAGAAAATTCTCGTGGTTGACACGCGAAGCTTTTGACGCTATTATTATCAACAGCGTTAAATAATTTTGGAGGGATGCTTCTATGAGTTTTCAGCCTGTTTACGTGCCCGTCGGCGTGCCCACCTTCCATTTGGAGAGCGCACAGGACCAATTTGACCGCTCGCTCGCGCTGCTGCGCGGCGTGGCCGCCGGCTTCGTCTGCCCGGACAAGATGCTTTTGAGCATCGACGACCTGCGCGCGTACCTCGATACGTGCAAGCCCGACCTGATCGTGTTCCAGAACCTGACGTTCGCCAACGCGGCGTACATGTCCGAGGTGCTGCGCCGCTTCGACTGTCCGGTGCTGCTGTGGACGCTGCGCGAGCCGGTCATCGACGGCGGCAGACTGCGCCTCAACTCGCTCACCGGCGCGTATTCCGCTGCGAACACGCTGCGCGCGTTTGACGGTCATCCTTTTATTTATACGTTCGGCGCGCCGGAGGAGGAGAAGGTCGTCTCGGCGGTGAAGGCGGCGGTCGCCGCGGCGAAGGTCAAGGCGGAGATGCGCGGCCTGCGTATGTCGGCGGTCGGCCACACGCCGCAGGGCTTCGGCTTCGGCCGCGCGCTCGACGCGGAACTGATGAGCACCTTCGGCGTGGAGCTGGAGGCGATCGAGGCGCGCGAGCTGATCGACGCGGCAAAGAGCCTGAGCGACGAAGACTGCGCCGAATTCCTCGCGCGCTCGGAGAAGGCGACCTGCGGGCTGGAGCAGACGCCGGAGCGCAACCGTCTGGATCACGCGCGGCTTTTCAAGGCGTACAGCGACTATGTCCGCTCGCATCAGATCGGGGCGCTCGCGTCGCGCTGCTGGCCCGATTTCTTCACCGCGTTCGGCACGCCTGTGTGCGCGGTGCTGAGCCTTTTGAACGACGAGGGCGTCGCGGCGGCGTGCGAGGCGGATATTTACGGCGCGCTGTCGATGTGGATCGGCATGCGGCTGAGCGGCGAGCCGGTCTTCTTCGGCGACCCCGTCTCGCTCGACGAGGCGGAGAACACCATTACGTATTGGCACTGCGGCGCGGCGGCGTGCTCGCTCGCGCGTAAGGATACCGGCGCGGTCATCGGCGTGCACCCCAACCGCAAGATCGGCCCCGCGATGGACTTTGGCTGCGAGGCGTTTCCGGAGGCGACGGTGTTCCGCATCGGGCGCGAGCCGGACGGCACGTTCCGCTTCTTCATCACCGAGGGCGCGGCGCTGGATAAGCCCAAGCAGTTCATCGGCACGTCCATCGTTGTGCGCACGGATTCCGCGAGCCGCGACGTTGTGGAGCAGAGCGTGCTGGACGGCTTTGAGCCGCACTTCGCGGTCATCAAGGGCCGCCACGGCGAGACGCTGGAGGCGCTGGCGGACATGTTCGGCTTCGAGATCTGCCGCTATTGAGACGCCGCGTTTCTTTGCATGTTGCACAAAAAAGGCCGCGCGGTTTAAGAACTTAGCACAATTGACAAAGCGCGCCGCGGATGGTAACATAGATGTGCAATTGGTTAATAGCGTTTACCAAATTCCTCGTCGCCGAATGCGGCGGGGAACTTATATGCACAATTGATTAACAGACAAAAATATTGTCGAGGAGAAAGCATGAAGCTGCTGCAAAACGGAACGGGCTGGACGCTGGAGCACGGCGGCAG
>CAMVGI010000310.1 GCA_947166955.1 uncultured Clostridia bacterium
CTTGCCGCGGATCAGGTCGGTGAATTGAGGGCTGGCGTTGACCATGATGACGGAAAACTCGTCGCCGCCGGTGCGGCAGATGTAGTCCTCGCCGCGGAAGCTGTCGCACAGGACGTTGGCGACCTGTACGAGCGCGCGGTCGCCCATGGAGTGGCCGTAGGTGTCGTTGACGTTTTTGAACTTGTCCACGTCGACAAGCAGCAGCGCGCAGCTGTCCAGATCGGCGTTGTGCATCAGGAACTCGTAACCGCTGCGGTTATAAAGTCCCGTCAGCTTGTCGTGCGTCGCCTCATAAGCGAGCCGTTCTTTCTTTTCACGGTTCGCTTCGAAGATCATGTTGTAGGTCTTCGCGAGGAAGCGGAACTCCGCCGCGCCGCGAATCGGGATAGGCTGCTCGTTTTGAATGTGCGACACGCCGCTGACCAGCGGGGAGATCATCAGGATCGAGTTGCCGATGATCACGAGGGCGATGACGCCGATGAACGAGTAGATCAGCACGCGCTGGCGCTGGAGCAGGACCTGCAGCCGCTCCATGGCGTCGAACTGCTGCTGGTGGATGTCGAGCACCAGCGAGCGCATGCACAGGTTGAGCGTATCGGAAATCGTCTTCTTCTTATTGGTGTAATTTACGCCGGTCAAGGTCTCCCTTGCTTTTTTTGCCAAACGTTCGGGAGGGAGCGTGGGATCCTCCGCCTTGAGTTCGACGGCGGAAAGCTCCTCCGGCAGCTCTGCAAGATCGTAGCCGTAGGCCTCGGCCGCGAGGCGCATGGCGGAGCATTCCTTTTCCTCCAGTGATTTGGATTGCTGCACCGCCATCGTCGCCCACATGGAAGCCTCTGTGTCAGCCAAATCCCTGCTCAGCGTTTCCAGCGCGGCGTCGCGCCGCTGATCCTCGTGAACTTCACGGAAGTACTCGTTCACATAGCTGACGTCGCCCGTAAGCACAAAGTTACGCGCTTGATCGCTCAAGTAGTCCGACGCGGTCTCGATGTCGTTTACGCACTGCTTCCAAAGAATGTAGTTTTCCGTGGAGGAACGCACGACGGTATAGCTACTGAACGCACGTCCCGCCGCAATCAGCAGCGGGATGGAGATCAGCAGCGCGATCACTACCATGACGCGGTTGGTTTTCCGCAGCGGCAGCCCGTGATATTTGAGGTCGGAAATTTTGCTCATCCTGCCTCCAATATCCGAAGGAAAGCGCCTTCGGACGACATGCGCACAATAACGCACATTTTACAAACACTTTAACATAATATTTATATCATAGCCGTACGCCGATTTCAAGAAAAATCGTGCGCCGCATCCGGAAAAAAGTCGGCAAAAAAGCCCCACGGGGCTTTTTGCACATCACGCGGGATTGACATGGATCATAATGTGCTTGACCTTGGGAAAAGCGGCTTCAATGTCGTCGTGGACGGCTTCGGCGATCGTGTGGGCTTCGGTGAGGGACAACTTTCCGTCCACGGAGATCTCCAGCTCGATGTAAATGCGGTTGCCGAACTCGCGCGTGCGCAGCAGGTCGACGCCGCGAACGCGGTCGTCGGCGAGCACGCGGCTGCGGATGGCGCGCTCCGTTTCCGCGTCGCAGCTGCGGTCGATCATCTTGTTGACCGCGTCGATGAAAATGTCGGCGGCGGCCTTGCCGATGAAGACGCAGATCACCACGCTCGCGAGCGGATCGAGCACCGGAAAGCCCATCCGCGCGCCGGCGATACCGAGCAGCGCGCCGATGGAGGAGAGCGCGTCGGAACGGTGATGCCACGCGTCCGCCATCAGCGCGCCGGAGTCGATCTGTCGGGCGTAGTGGCGCGTGTACCAGAACATGCCCTCCTTGACGGCGATGGATACGAGCGCCGCGACCAGCGCGAGCGGCCCCGGCACCGCGAGCGAACCAACGCGGGCGTCCATGATTTTGCGGATCCCGCCGTAGCCGATGAAAAGCCCCGTAAAGAGCAGGATCACCGAGAGGACGACGGCGGCGACGCACTCCATGGGTTCATGCCCGCGGGGGTGCGGACGGTCCGAGGCCTGGGCGGCAAGCTTGACGCCGATCATCACAATGAGCGTGCTGAACACGTCCGAGGCGGAGTGCACCGCGTCGGAGACCATGGCGCCGGAGCGGGCGAAGACGCCCGCCGCGAGTTTGGCAAGGGAGAGCAGCGTGTTTGCCGCGATGCTCACGAGCGACACACGCATGGCGATTTGAGTCTGGTTTTCCATAGAGGATCCTCCAATAGACAGAAAAAAACATCCCGGGCAGCGCATACACTGTCCCGTAGATGTTATGCATCCACTGTTACGATCGTAACCCGGCTCCCGATGGGCCTGTTCAGTTGCTGATATGATAACGGAAGCGCGGGGAAAAAGCAAGCGGTTTTCCTCATGACGCAAAGACGGCGCAAAGAATGGCACAAAGGCTTGATTTTCCAAAAACGAGTGATATAATAAAAGTTCACGAGTACAGGACGAGTACAGATCATTCGGCGGCGCAGCCGCCGCAGGGAGATGACTTGGTGAGCAAGCAGAACGAAAAAGAACAGATGAGCTTTATGATGAAGCTTGCCACGTTCATCGTGGATAAGCGGAATCTGGTCTTTCTGCTCATTGGGATCAGTCTGGTCTTTTCCGCGATCTCGCGCAATTGGGTGCAGGTGGAAAACGACCTGACGGCCTATCTGCCGGAGACGTCGGAGACGCGCAAGGGCCTCGACGTGATGGAGGAGCAGTTCACGACCTTGGCTCGGCGAAGCTGATGGTCGCGAACGTTACCTTCGCGCGCGCGCAGGAGATCGCGGACGAGATCGCGGCGACGGACGGCGTGCAGGGCGTCACGTTCGACGGCAGCACCGACCACTACAACATCGTCTCCGCGCTCTATGACATCACGTTCGACTAT
>CAMVGI010000311.1 GCA_947166955.1 uncultured Clostridia bacterium
CATGGACTCCATCGTGCGCTCCGCCGCCGAGGCGCTGACCACGCAGTTCCATGACTATTCCAAACAGCTTGAGACCCTCAAGCTGAATATGACGGCGCAGTTCCGCCAGGAGGTCGACAGCGTCAACGCGACGCTCACCAAGATCCGTGACCTCAACGAGTCGATCCGCCGCACGCAGGTCTTCGGCGGCAGCGCGCTCACGCGCAAGGACGAGCGCAATCTGCTCATCGACGACCTCTCCAAGCAGATCGGTATTCACGTCACCTACGAGATGGAGGACCTCGGCGACGGCGTCGAGGTCGAGAAGCTCAAGATCACGACCGCGGGCGACCCGTCCCGCACGCTGATCGACGGCATCTACGGCACGCAGGTCACCATCCTCAACGAGAACAACTATGACCTCGCGCTCAGCGAGCTCAAGTCCTCGACCGGAAAGCTGATGCCCAACCAGCCCAACCGCACCGAGGAAATGCTCTCCGGCGTTGAGGAGACGACCACGAAGGATAAGGCGTCGGCGTTCAAGACGGCGGATTATACCGACGCGGCGAAGAAAGCGCTTCCGGCGACGGCCACCGACGCGGAGATCGCGGAAAAGGCGAAGGAACTGGCGAAGGCTGCGGTGCAGGAAACGGTCGACCGCCTCAACGGCGACAGCAAGTACACGATGGGCGACGACGGCAAGAACTATTATTACGACATTGACCCGCCCTTTGAGGCTTCGAACCCCGCCGATACGGAGTGGCGCATCCACAAGCATGAGGTGGGGAAGAACGACGCCGGCGTTTACGTCAAGCTCATCGAGACGCTGCAGGCGGAGCTGGGCGACACTGAGCTCGCCGGCGGCCTGCAGGCGATGCGCGAGATGATGACCGAGGCGGGCGAGTACTCCACGGCGAACGACCCGAAGCTCAACGACGAGAGCGACCCTGCCTACGACCCCCTGCACTACGATCCGGACGCCGGCAGCAAGCGCGGCATCCCGTACTATCAGAAGGCGCTCGACACGCTGGCGAACACCTTTGCCCGCCTCGTCAACGAGGCGAACATCATGCAGGACACGGAGATCTACCAGAACGTGAACGGCGTTATGAACGACTCCGTCGGTGACGGCAGCGGCACCTATATCCCAAAGTACGGGTTTGAGAAATACTTTGAGACCGATACGTCCGGCAATTATGTGGTCGACCCGGATGACACGACCGGCAAGCGCCTGAAGGTCAAGGACGAGTACAAAAAGTACATGGGCAGCGCCCTGTTTTCCAACAACAGCAACGGCAACGAGATGACCAACATCACCGCCGCGAACATCTCGGTCGCCGCCGATTGGGAGAGCGGCGCGCACCGTATGCTCCGCTCGAAGGACCCCGACGCGGAGAATGAAACGACCAAACAGGACAATCTCGACCACATAATCACGCTGCTCACGAGCAAGCAGAAGTTTACCACCGAGCTCAACGCCAGCGGCAGCGGAAGCGGTAGCGGCGCGATGTATTTCGAAGGCACGTTTCAGGAGATGCTCACCGACACCATCGCCGGCACGCTCGCCAAGGACGAGAACATCACCAAGACGATGCTCGACAACTACAACACCACCGCCGACGAGCTCTACGTCGACCGCGATGCGATCATGGGCGTGGATCTCAACGACGAGACGCTGAACATGATGCAGTACCAGAAGGCCTATTCCGCCGCCTGCCGCTTGATGACGACCTTTGACGGCATGCTCGAAAAGCTCATCAACGGCACGGCGATCTGAACGCTCTGAGGAAGGGGGAAGGGAAATGTCCGGCTCATCTTTTCGCATCACCACGAACGGGATGTTCCGCAATTACCGGGGCAACCTGACGAAGAACGGCATCCGCCTGAACGACACGATGACCAACGTTCAGACGCAGCGCAAGTTCAACACCTATGCCGAGGATCCTGCCGCGGCGAGCAACGCCTGGCGCATGCGCCGCTCCTATTGGCGCACCAACGACCAGATCGACAACAACAACCACATCATCAGCAAGTATGAAAGCGCGTGGACGGCGATGCACTCCATCGTCGATGGCGACAGCGAGCACCCGGGGCTTGACGGTATCCTCGCTTCGATCGAGGGCATCAGCGGGACTGCAGGCGCGGGGCGCGTGGCGCTCGGACGTGATCTGATCGCGACCTCGGAGAACATCGTTTCGGTGATGAACAGCAAGTACGGCGACGATTTCATTTTTAACGGCGCGAACGGTGAGAATCTTCCCTTTGAGTGGAAGAACAACCGACTCTATTACCGCGGCATCGACGTCGCTACGCCGAAGACAAACTATCAGACCTCTGATTTCATCAAACCCGACGGCAGTTTGGATCAGGCAAAGTACGATCAGGCAAAGGCCGAATACGAGGCGGACACCTCCTACACCTTCGAGGACGCGCTCAAGCTCAACGATATGGCGCACGAAACGACCTATGTGGACATCGGCCTGGGCATGAAGGAGGACGAGAAAGGAAACATCGTCAAGGACAGCGCGTTCAATTCCTCGCTTTCCGGCCTCAATTTCCTCGGCTACGGCAAGGACGAGAATCTGGCGCTGATCGTCCGTGAACTCGGCGAAATCTTCAGCAGGGCCGACCCGGATACGGGCGATTACCGCGGCAGCGCCGACAAGGAACGCGCCGACAAGCTTCTCAACGCGCTCCACGACTCGGTGCGTGACGCACAGGGCCAGCATGTTCAGCTCGACGCGCAGGCAAAATACCTCAAGACCAATCTGGAACAGCTCAAAACCAACAAAAACGAGCTCAACGAGCAGATCATGGAGACGGAGAGCATGGACCCCGCCGAGGCGATCACCGAGATGACGTGGGCGCAGTACTGCTACAACGCGGCGCTGCGGATCGGCACG
>CAMVGI010000312.1 GCA_947166955.1 uncultured Clostridia bacterium
CCACTATGTTACCTCTCCGCTCGGCTCGCGCTACACGGGCATCCCCGGCGCGTCGACGAACCACATGGGCATCGATATCGCCTGCGGCTACGGCTCGCCGATCTACGCCGCGGACGGCGGCACGGTGGAGTACACCGGCTACAAGGGCGCGATGGGCTACACGGTCATCATCAACCACGGCAACGGCTTCAAGACCTATTACGAGCATTGCAGCTCGTTCACCTGCTCCGCGGGCCAGCACGTCTACAAGGGCCAGCAGATCGCCCGCGTCGGCTCCACGGGCGTGTCCAGCGGCGCGCACTGCCACTTCGGCGTCATGGTAAACGGCAGCTACGCCAACCCGCTGAAGTATCTGCCGTAGCTTTGCAAAGGAAAAAACGCGCGAAAAAAACCCCGCCGTAAGGCGGGGTTTTGCTTCGTTTTGCTTACTCCGTGACGAAGGGGAGCAGCGCGATCTGACGGGCGCGCTTGATGGCGGTCGTCAGCTGACGCTGATGCATCGCACAGGTGCCGGTGGTCCTGCGGGGCAGGATCTTCGAGCGCTCGGAAATGTAGCGCTTGAGCTTCGCGGCGTCCTTATAATCAATGCTTTCGCACTTCTCCACGCAGAACTGGCAGACCTTCCTGCGCTTGCGGTTGGGGCCGCCGGCGTGGGGGGCTTTGTTCTCATGTTCCATAGCCATGGATGGTTCCTCCTTTTCAGAATTGGATCAGAACGGCAGCTCGCCGTCCTCCTCGATCTCGGCGAAGCCGCCCTCCGCGGGAGCGGTATAGCTCTCCGCGCCGGAGCCGTACGACGGGGCGCCGTAGTCGCCGGAGCCCTCGCGCTTGCTGTCGCCGAAGTAGAAATTGTCCGCGACGATTTCGATGGACGTGCGCTTGTTGCCGTCCTTATCCTGCCAATCGCGGCTTTGCAGGCGGCCCTCCACGATGGCCATGCGGCCCTTCGTGAAGTATTTGCTGACGAATTCGGCGGTGTTGCGCCACGCGACGACGTCGAAAAAGTCCGCCTGCTTGTTTCCGTCCTGACTCTTGAAATCACGGTCGACCGCGAGGCGGACGGACGTGACGGCGGTTCCGCTCTGCGTGCGGCGCAGCTCGGGATCGCGGGTCAGACGGCCCATGATGACGATACGATTGAGCATGATGCCGCCCCCTTACTCGTCCTTGCAGACGATCATGGAACGGATGATACCGTCGGTAATGCCGAGGATACGATCCAGCTCCTTGGGGAACTCGGGCGCGCTCGTGAACGAGATGAGGACATAGTGGCCCTCGGTGATGTAGTTGATCGCGTAGGCGAGCTTGCGCTTGCCCCACTCCTCCACCACGACCTCGCTCGCGTTTTGCTCGACCAGGGTCTTGAACTTCTCGGTCAGCGCCGCAACGCCTTCCTCGCCCTGTGCCGGGTCAATGATGAACACGACCTCGTAGTTGGCTGTAACCTTTGCCATAGTTGCACCTCCTTTTGGACTTTGGCCCACGCGCACGGCGTGAGCAAGGATTTTTTGCTTGTCAAAGCGAACAAGCCCTATTATTATATAAAAAGAAGTTGCAAAGTCAAGCGAAATTTTCGCCTTGTGCAAAACTTTTCAGGAGGACGCAAGATGTTGTATTTTGCCAGCGATTACATGGAGACCGCGCACGAGAAGATCCTTCGCCGCTTCCTCGAAACGGACGGCGAGCACATGACCGCCTACGGCTCCGACCGCTACTGCGCGTCGGCGCAGGAGAAGATCCGCCTCGCGTGCGGGGCGCCGAAGGCGGAGGTGCGCTTTCTCACCGGCGGCACGCAGACCAACCAGCTCGTGATCGACCTTTTTTTGAAGCCGTGGCAGGGTGTGGTCGCCGCCGAAACGGGACACGTCAACACCCACGAGGCGGGCGCGATCGAGTGGAGCGCGCACAAGGTGCTCACCGTGCCGCATCATAACGGCAAGGTCGCCGCCGCGGACGTGCGCGCGCTGGTGGAAACGTGGCGCGGCGACGGCGCGCGCGAGCACATCGTCGAGCCGGGAATGGTCTATATCTCCCACCCCACCGAGTACGGCACGCTCTACACCCGCGCGGAGCTGGAGGAGCTTGCCGGCGTGTGCCGGGAGTACGCCCTGCCGCTCTACGTGGACGGCGCGCGCCTTGCCTACGGCCTCGCGGCGCGGGGAACGGACGTGACGCTGCCGGTGCTGGCAAAATACGCGGACGCGTTCTACATCGGCGGGACGAAGTGCGGGGCGCTGTTCGGCGAGGCGCTCGTGTTTCCGAACGGCGACCTCCCCGAGCGTTTCCTCACCCGCGTCAAGCAGCACGGCGCGCTGCTCGCCAAGGGCTGGTCGGCGGGCTTGCAGTTCGACACGCTCTTCACCGACGGACTGTACGAAAAACTCGGCGCGCACGCGATCGAGACAGCGGCGCGGCTCAAAGCGGGGCTTTTGGACAAGGGGCTGCAGCTCTACATCGACTCCCCCACCAACCAGCAGTTCCCCATCGCGGACGACGCGCTGCTCGCGCGGCTCGACGGGAAGGTCGTCTACAGCTTTTGGGAAAAGCTCGCCCAGGGGCGCACGGTCATCCGCTTCGCCACAAGCTGGGCGACGCGGGAGGAGGATGTGGACGCGCTGCTTGCCCTGCTGTGAGCGCGGCGAAAAAATTCGACTTTTGAAGGAACATCATCTTGCAAGTTTCAAAAATATCTATATAATATTACTGCTATTCCAATCATATGCCCCTTAAAAAACAAATTCGGAGGAGAAAAATGAGCAAGAAAAAGTATTGCTACCTGTTCACCGAGGGCAACGCCAACATGCGCGAGCTGCTCGGCGGCAAGGGCGCCAACCTGGCCGAGATGACCAACATCGGCCTGCCCGTGCCCC
>CAMVGI010000313.1 GCA_947166955.1 uncultured Clostridia bacterium
GCTCCTCGATCGCCGTCGCCTGACGCGTCGTGCCCTCGGCGAGCAGCTGCGAGCCGTTCGCGATCTGGCCCGCGCCGCTCTTCACGCCGTCCGCGGAAAGATCCATGTTGCCGATGATCTTGGAAAGGCGCGTCGAGATCTCGCCGAAGGAGGTCTGGATCGTCTCGAAGTCGCCGATGTAGTCCACGGCGGGACGCTGCGTAAAGTCACCGCCGCCCATGGCGGAGAGGATGCGCGAGATGTCGCGGATGTACGAACTGATATCCTGCTTCGTCTGCCGCAGGTTGCGGACAAAGTCGCCGACCTCGTCGTTGCTCAAATGAATGTCTTCGTCGACGGCGGAGAGGTTGCCCTCCTTCATCTCGTTGGCGAGCCGGTTCGCTTCGAGGATCGGACGGTCGATCAGCCGGCGGATGCCCCACATGCCGACGAACATGGTCGCAATGATGATCGCGATGCTCGCAACGGTCACGATAATGACAATGTTGCGGAACTCCGCGTCCGCCTCCTCGGCATGGAGGCCGGAGAAGAACGCGCAGACGAGATTGCCGTCAACGTCGAAGCCGGGGTTGTATTGGTAATACATGCTCACGCCCGCCGCCTTGGTGCGGCCGCTGAGCGCCGCGTGCTTGTTGTAAATGGAATCCTTCGCCTTGGCATTCATCGCGCCGCCGAGCTGCAGCGTGCCGGACGCGTCGCGCAGCGTCGTGGCGATGGTCTTGCCGTCGTAGAAGATCGCCGCCTCCGCTCCGGTCGACTCCTTGACCTCCGCCACAAGGCCGTTGTCCGCGAGCGAGCGGCCGAGGAACGTGATGGTGCCCGCATCCGCGTCGGTGGCAATATAGACGCAGCAAAGGCCCATCGTGGGATCAACGATCAGCCCCTGCGCCGTCCTGCCGCTATAGACCGCCGCGTTGAGCGAAAGCCGGCAGGTCTCGCTCTTCCATATCTCGCGCCCGCTGAGGTCATAGACCGCCAGGAAGTCCAACTCATCGTCATAAATGGCGTCGAACATCGTTTCGAAGTAGGCGGCGTCCTTGCTCTCAAGCGCGCCGGAGGCCGCGATCAGCTCGTAGTCCTCCCAGCAGTTCCCCGCCTCATCGTTCACCTTCGTCTCACAGACGTTTGCAAGCGCCGTGGCTTCCCGCGTCAGCAGCTTGCTGCTGAAGCCGGAGGACATGTTGACGCTCAGCAGCGCCACGACCGCCACGCAAATCACCATGGCGATCAAAACGGCCAAAAGGATCTTTCTTCCAAGGCGTGACATACCGCTCACCTCTTGATTGGATTTCATAAGCAGGGCCGCTTATGAGAAGATATTGTGATTTTATCATTATACATTTGGCGTGTCAAGCGGCAAAAGGCGCTTCCCATCACGGGAAGCGCCCTTTTTTGATTCGCTTATGCGCCGGCGTTTCGAAGCACCAGAATGTACTCTACGCCGCTGGCCTCATCGTGGACGCCGAAAAACCACGCCTTCAGCTTGACCATTCCGCCGTCCGGCCTTTGGAAACGGAAGGGGCGGGAGAAGCGTTCCCCGTCCGTTCCGTCCGGCGCGGAAAAGCTCATCAGGCTTTCGCGCGACTCGTCCCCCACGCGGCGGTAAAACGTCTCGTCGTCGTACTCCTGCTGGAGTTCCTCCTGCGTCATGCCCATCACGTCCTTCAAGCCGTGGACGACCACGCGGGCGGACCACTTATCGTCCTGTCGGCGCAGAAAAACGACGCTGTCCCGATTCACGCGGGAGAGCAGGCGGACGTGGTCGTTGAGCGTGATATAATCCGTCAGGTCGCGAATGGAGCCGTAGAACATCTTGCCGCGCTCGTCCTCCTTGAGGAAGTAGAAACGCGCGCGGAATTGGGAGATCGTACCGTCCGCCTTGTTGAACCGCAGCTCGCCCTGAGCGCCCTGTTCCGGATAGTCGATCGCCCGCTGCAGAAGCTTTCGGATCCTCGGCAGGTCCTCCGGCGGCATCATGCGTTGGACGGCGTTCATGTGCCGCTGAAAATTCGCCACCTTGATCTCGTCGTAAAACTGCTGGTTGAAGCGCACCACGTCGATATCGTCCCCGTGCCAGACGTAAAACGCAACGGGGCCGAGAATGTTGTTGAGGGTCGTGTCGCTGAACACGTTCTGGTCGAGGAACTCGCGCGTATGGAACTGCTCCTGCACCTTGAACCGGAACCCGCCGGTGTCGATGCGCTCCGGATCGGCGATCAGGTTCTCAAACTCCTCCACCGACATCGGTCGGTAGAAGAAATAGCCCTGCACGTAACGGCAGCCGAGGTTGGAAAGGAAATCGACTTCCTCCTGCGTCTCCACGCCCTCGACAATGATGGGCACGCCCATGGTCTTGGCAAGGTTGACGATGGACTCCATAATGTGCAGGCCCTTTTTATCGTCCCCGCTCATGCGAAGGAACTGCGCGTCCAGCTTGATGATATCGACGCTCAGGCTGCGCAGCACGTTCAGTGAGGAATAGCCGCTTCCGAAATCGTCCATCAGCACGACGAGCCCGGTCTCCCGCAGCCGCCGCACCGTCTCCGCGACCGCCGTATTGTCCACGTAGGCGGATTCGGTGATCTCGATCTTGATCAGGTCCGTCGGCAGGCGGTACTTTTCGATCATGCCCGCGAAGAAATCCGCCACGTCGATGGTATAAATGTCTATCTGCGAAACGTTCACGCTGATCGGAAGCGGCGTATGCCCCCTGTCGATCCACGTCCGGAGCCAGCGGCAGACCTCCTCCCAGACGTATTGGTCCATGTCGGTAACGAAACCGTAATGCTCCAGCACCGGCACGAAAACACCCGGCGATACGATCGTGCCGTCCTCCCGTCTGACCGAGGTCGCGATATTGTCGCCGCC
>CAMVGI010000314.1 GCA_947166955.1 uncultured Clostridia bacterium
ATCCCCCGCTCCGTCTCCGGTTGACGATGCGCCCCCGTGGGACGACGGCGACGCGCCCCCGCCCTACGGTGAGCCGGTCGCGCCGGACGAGCCTCCCGCAAACGCGACGGTGTCCGCGCCCGCGGAAGCGCCTGCGCCTGCGGAAACGCCCTCGCCCGAGCCTGTCAAGGAAGCGCCCGTTACGCCGCCCCCCGCGCCTGCGGCAAGCGGCGCGAAAGCGGACGACGGCGCGGTGTTCGCAAAGCTGATGGAGAACTATAAAAACCGCCTTTCCCCCGTGGCGCGCGGTTTCATCGGCTCGACGAAGGGCCGTCTCAGCGACGGCGTGCTGACGGTCTACTGCGGGACGGATACGCAAAAGCACATGCTCGACACGCCCGAGATCTCCGCCGTGCTCTCCGAGGTGACGGCGCAGGCGGTCGGCTCGCCCGTCACGGTGCGCTTTACGGTCGGCGAACCGGACGGCGAAAAGCACGACAAGATGCTCGATCTGCTGCAAATCGGCAGTACGTTCGGTAGTTTTGAGGCAAAATAATACCAGGAGGATAGAACAATGGCAAAGGGTTACAGCGCACGCCGCGGTTTTTCCAATGGCAGCGGCGCGGCAATGAAGCAGCAGGCCATGCAGCAGCAGCTTTTAAAGATGCAGGAGGACATGGCGAAGCAGCAGCAGGAGGTCGAGGCAAAGACCTTTACGGCGAGCGTCGGCGGCGGCGCGGTGAGCGCGACCGCCAACGGCAAAAAGGAACTGACCGCCCTCGTCATCAAGCCCGAAGCGGTCGATCCCGAGGATGTGGAGATGCTGCAGGACATGATCATCTCCGCCGTCAACGAGGCGCTGCGTCAGGCGGAGGACGCCATGAGTGCGAGCATGAACGCGCTGACGAGCAGTCTCGGTCTCGGCGGACTTGGCATTCCCGGACTGTAACGACAACGTAAAAACCCGCGGGGCTTGCGCCCCGCGGGTTTTCTGTTTCGGAACCGTGTTACATTTTCTCCGGCGCCGTTACGCCGAGAATGTCGAGACCGTTGTCGATGACCCAATCCGTCGCCTCAGCGAGCGCGAGACGCACCGCGACGACGTCGTCCGCCTCGCCCTTGATGCGGCAGGCGTTGTAGAAACGGTGGAACGTACCGGCGAGCGAAACGAGGTAGCGGTTGATATAGCTGGGGTCGTAGTCGCGCGCCGCCATGCGCACCTCCTCGGGAAAGGCGGCGAGCGCCTTAATGAGCTCGCGCTCCTGCTCGGTGTTTGCGAGCGAGACGTCGACCTCCTCCCTGAGCGTATGCCCCTCCTCCGCAAGCGCGGCAAGCAGGCTGCAAATGCGCGCGTGGGCGTATTGGACATAGTAAACCGGATTTTCGCTGTCTTCCCGCACGGCGAGGCCGAGGTCGAAGTCCATCTGCGTGTCGGGCTTGGTGTTGAAATACCAGCGGCAGGCGTCCACGGGGACTTCGTCGAGCAGGTCGGAGAGTGAGATCGCCTTGCCCGTGCGCTTGGACATCTTGACCGCCTCGCCGTCGCGCACCAGCTTGACGAGCTGCATGAGCACGATGTCGAGCTTTGAGCCGTCCAGCCCGATGGCGTCCATCGCGCCCTTGAGACGGGCGACGTGGCCGTGGTGGTCGGCGCCCCAGACGTTGATGACCCTATCGAAGCCGCGCACCGCGAACTTGTTGCGGTGATAGGCGATGTCGGAGGCAAAGTAGGTGTAGAAGCCGTTCGCGCGGCGCAGCACGTCGTCCTTGAGGTCGAGCTTGTCGATCTGCTCGTCGCTCTTGCCCTCGCGGCGCAGGTTCTCGCGCATGATCTCCGCGGTCTTGAGCCAGAGCGCGCCGTCCTTTTCGTAGGTATAGCCGCGCGCGGTCAGCTCCGCCATCGCCTCCTCCACCGCGTGACTCTCGTAGAGCGAGGATTCGAGGAACCACTGGTCGTACTCGATGCCGTAGCGCGCGAGGTCGCTCTTCATCTTCGGCAGATTACGGTCGAGGCCGAAGCGCGCCATGTCCGCATGCCGCTTCGCAACATCGCAGTTTACATAACTATCTCCGTACTGCTCGCGGAACGCCTTTGCCAGCTCGCGGATGTCGTCGCCCTGATAACCGTCCTCGGGGAACTCGACCGCGTCTTCTCCCTGAATGAGCTGAAGATAGCGCGCCTCGATGCTCTTGGCGAATTTCTCGATCTGGTTGCCCGCGTCGTTTACATAAAACTCGCGCCAGACCTCTGCGCCGTTCTTCTCGAGCACGCTCGCGAGCGTGTCGCCGAGAACGCCGCCGCGCGCGTTGCCCATGTGCATCGGGCCCGTGGGGTTGGCGGAGACAAACTCGACCATATACTTCTTGCCCGCAAGCACATCTCCGCGGCCGTAGGCGCCGCCGAGCGCCAAAACGTCGGAGAGCACCTGCGCGTACCACTTCTCGCCGAGGCGGAAGTTCAAAAAGCCGGGGCCTGCGATCTCGACGCCGGTGAAGTAAGTCCCCTCAAGGCGCATCCGGCCGGTCAAAATCTGCGCGACCTCGCGCGGGGGCTTTTTCATCGCCTTCGCCGCGGCGAGGCAGAAGGTCGTCGTATAGTCGCCGTTGGCGGCGTCCTTGGGGATCTCGACCGCGACGGGGGTCTCCACGCCCGCGGGCAGCGCGCCCGCCTCGACGGCGGCGGCATAGGCGGAGCGCGTCAGCTCCGCGATCTGGTCCTTCGCGCTCTGGATCATGTTGCTGTACATATCGTTACCTCGGATTCCGTATTATTTCGACTTGGAGCATTGTAACACATTGAAAAAAAGCGCGCAATAGCATATTATAATAAATGTAGGGACTAAAACGAAAGGAAACGGGGGATATTGATGGATCAGACGCACTGGTAC
>CAMVGI010000315.1 GCA_947166955.1 uncultured Clostridia bacterium
GTTCCGTCTTGCCGACGCCCGTGGGGCCGAGGAACAGGAACGAGCCGATGGGGCGCTTGGGGTCCTTGATGCCGACGCGCCCGCGCCGGATGGCGCGCGCGACGGCGCTGACCGCCTCGTCCTGACCGACGACGCGCTCGTGAAGCGTCTTTTCAAGGTTCAAAAGGCGCTCGCTCTCGTCCTCCGTCAGCCGCGTGACGGGGATACCCGTCCAGCCCGCGACCACGTTCGCAACGTCCTCCTCCGTGACCGTGCCGCGCTTTTCGCCGGACGAATTCTTGCGCTTCTCGCGTTCCTGCTCCGCCTGCTCGCGGTAGTTCAGTTCGATGTCGCGAAGCTGCGCCGCCTTTTCGAAGTCCTGCGCGGCGACGGCGTCGCTCTTCTCCTTGTGCAGGGCGTTGATCTTCTCCTCGATCGCCTTGAGTTCGGGGGACCGCGCCTGCGTTTCCATGCGCACGCGGGACGCCGCCTCGTCCATCAGGTCGATGGCCTTGTCCGGCAGAAAACGATCGTTGATATAGCGGCGCGAAAGCTCCACCGCCGCCTCGATCGCTTCGTCCGTGATGGTCAGCTTGTGGTGGGACTCGTAGCGCGGGCGCAGGCCCTTTAAGATCTGCACGCTCTCCTCCGGCGTCGGCTCGCCGACGGTGACGGGCTGGAAGCGGCGCTCCAGCGCGGCGTCCTTTTCCACATACTTGCGGTACTCGGCAAGCGTCGTCGCGCCAATGACGCGCAGCTCGCCGCGCCCGAGCGCGGGCTTGATGATGTTCGCCGCGTCCACCGCGCCCTCGGCGCTGCCCGCGCCGACGATGGTGTGCAGCTCGTCGATGAAGAGGATGATGTTCCCGTCTTTCATGATCTCGTCAATGACGCCCTTGATACGCTCCTCAAATTCACCACGGTACTTTGTGCCCGCGACCATACCCGAAAGGTCGAGCGACAGCACGCGCTTATCGAGCAGCTCCTCCGGCACGTCCGCCGTGACGATCTTCTGCGCAAGCCCCTCGGCGATGGCTGTCTTGCCGACGCCGGGCTCGCCGATGAGCACGGGGTTGTTTTTCGTGCGGCGCGAGAGGATCTGGATGGTGCGCCGGATCTCCTGCTCGCGCCCGATGACGGGATCAAGCTTCCCTTCGCGCGCCATCTCCGTAAGGTCGCGCGTAAATTCGGCAAGCCCCTTGTTCTTCTCCTTGTCGCCCTGCGCGGCTTTCCCTGCCGCCGCGGCGCGCGGCGTCTCGCTCATGATGCGGCGCACGTTGTTGTAGAGCCTGCGCGGATCGACGCCCGCGGTCGCGAGGATACGCACCGCCATGTTCCCGCCGTCGCGCAGCAGGCCCAGCAGGATATGCTCGCTGTCGATCAGCGGACTGCCCGCACGGTTCGCCTCGTTCACGGCAAGCTCCACGGCGCTGCGCGCGCGCGGCGTCAATCCCTGCTCGGGGTCTCCGCCCGCCATGCCGCGTCCGACGGCGCGCACGATCAGGTCGTTCACCATGCGCTCGCTGAGGCCAGCCTCCTGAAGCGCGCGGTACGCGATCCCGCCGCCGTCGCGCAGCAGGCCCAGCAGGATGTGCTCGCAGCCCACGTAGCCGTGGCCGAGGTCGCCCGCCGCCTCCTGCGCCAATCTCAATACGTTCTCGCCTCTCGGCGTAAATCTCTTCTCGGACATATTATGTCAACTCCTTTCCCATCGCATGCCTCAACGCCCGTCAAGGCTCTTCAGTTCGTCCCGCAGGCGCGCCGCCTGCTCGTAATCCTCCGCTTCGACCGCTTCCCGCAGGCGCGTTTCCAGCGAGTTGCGTTCGCATTCGCGGCGCAGCTCGCGCCCCTCCGCCTCATCCAGCAGCGATTCGGTCTCATAGTACGGTTCGTCGGGCGCGGGCCGCAATTGCAGCGTGCGGCGCGCCGCCGGCGTCAACCGCGGCTCCGTGAAAAAGTCGCCGAAGCCGCCGAACATGCTCGGCAGGAAGGAAAAGACGCTGTCAAACGCGTGGTCGAACGCATTGTCCATTCCCCCGAAGTCCTGCGTATAGCCCAGCTCCGCCGCGCATTCCGCGCAGAGGTGCGCCTCCTCGGTCCGTCCGTTGACGGTGCTTTGATAATGGAACGTCGCTTCGTTCCGTCCGCAGTGTTCACATCTCATGATTCTTACCTCCTTTTGAGGGTTTTATTCCCATCTCTCATGTTTATACGGAATGAATGAGCATCTGACGCATCAGGTCGGCGCGCACCGTGCCGCGCTGGGCGCTCGGTACGCTGTGCAGCGCCTTGTCGCCGATGGCGGCGAGTATCATGCGCGCCGTCTCCGTGCCGACGGCGTCGGCGTCGGCAAGGTTTTTGGTGATCGCCGCCGCGCTTTGGAGGTCGATGCTCTCGCCGATCGAGTTGATGACCGACATCAGCAGCGTCGGCCGGTCCACCTGCACGCGTGTGATGCGGATGTAACCGCCGCCGCCGCGCCGGCTCTCAACGATGTAGCCGTTCTCCGGCGAGAATCTGGTTGACATAACATAATTGATCTGGCTCGGCACACAATGGAACCGTTCCGCCAGATCGCTGCGCTGCAGCTCCAGCACGCCGTCGGCGTCCTCCAAAGAATCGCGGATAAAACTCGCGATCAGATCGCTGATCCCCATGTCGCCGCGTCGCCTCCTTCTTTCTTTGTCCATTTGTCTTTGACTTTCTTTGACCTTAGTATAGCGCCGCCTCATCAAAAGTCAATACTTATCTTTGACTTTTCCTGACCTTTTACAATTCGTTCACATATCCGCACAAAACGAAGCGTTTTCCGCCGGTTGTCCGCGCCGTTCCCGTTATCTTTCGCTAACCTTTTCCGGTTTTTTTCTTGAATTTTTTGTAAA
>CAMVGI010000316.1 GCA_947166955.1 uncultured Clostridia bacterium
CGGATCACGGCACACCGGACGGATGACCGCCTGTCCTTCGCCGTGGCGGACACCACGCTGACGCTGACGCTGCGCGAACCGGACGCGCAGGGCCGCACGAGCATCACGAAGGACCTTTACGATTTCGACCTCTTTTACAACGACCTGAACGACCTCATCGTCGCGCAGAAAGAGGCGGGGATCATCGAAAACTACGATTACCACGCCAAGCACTCGCCGAACTATGTGACGATGCTGCTGCCCTACGTCGTCGCGGTGATCGGCTTGTTCGCGATCTGGTACGTCCTCTCGACGCGCTCGGGCGGCATGGGCAACGCCGGCATGGAAAAATTCGGCTCCGCCGCCGTGCGCAGCGCGAAGGACAACCGCCGCCCCACCACCTTTGCGGACGTCGCGGGCGCGGACGAGGAGAAAGAGGAGCTGCAGGAGATCGTCGACTTCCTGCGCGAACCGGAGAAGTTCATCGACCTCGGCGCGCGCATTCCCAAGGGCGTGCTGCTCGTCGGTCCGCCGGGCACGGGCAAGACGCTGCTTGCCCGCGCCGTCGCGGGCGAGGCGGAGGTGGAGTTTTTGTCCATCTCCGGCTCGGATTTTGTCGAGATGTATGTCGGCGTCGGCGCGTCGCGCGTGCGCGACCTCTTTGAACAGGCGAAAAAGGCCGCTCCCGCCATCGTCTTCATCGACGAGATCGACGCCGTCGGCCGCCAGCGCGGCACCGGCCTCGGCGGCGGTCACGACGAGCGCGAGCAGACGCTCAACCAGCTGCTCGTCGAGATGGACGGCTTCGGCACGAACGAGGGCGTCGTCGTCATGGCGGCGACCAACCGCGTCGACATCCTTGACCCCGCGCTGTTGCGCCCGGGCCGCTTCGACCGTCAGGTCTACGTGGGCCTTCCCGACATCAAGGGACGCGAGGACATTCTCAAGATCCACACAAAGAACAAGCCGCTTGCCGAGGACGTCGATCTCAAGGAGGTCGCGCGCGGCACGTCCGGTTTCTCGGGCGCCGACCTCGAAAACCTTGCCAACGAGGCGGCGCTGCTTGCCGCGCGGCGGGACAAGAAGCTCGTCGGCAAGGCGGAGTTCGACGAGGCGGAGATCAAGGTCATCGCGGGACCGGAGAAGAAGAGCCGCGTCGTCACGCCGCACGAGCGGAAGCTCACCGCTTACCACGAGGCGGGCCACGCCGTCGTGATGCACGCGCTGCCGACGCACGACCCTGTGCATCAGATCACCATCGTCCCGCGCGGGCAGGCGGGCGGCATGACCATCGCGCTGCCCGAGGAGGACCGCTCGTTCCAATCGAAGCAATATATGGAGGAGCAGATCGTCTCGCTGCTCGGCGGCCGCGTCGCGGAGGCGCTGATGCTCGGCGATATCTCCACCGGCGCGTCGAACGACATCCAGCGCGCGAGCCGCATTGCCCGACGCATGGTGACGGTCTACGGCATGAGCGAAACGCTCGGCGCGGTGTCCTTTGAGACGGGGCACGACGAGATTTTCATCGGCCGCGAGATGGCGCGTTCGAAGTCCTATTCCGAGGCGGTCGCGGCGCAGATCGACGCGGAGGTCAAAAAGCTTGTCGACGCGGCGTACCGCCGCTGCGAGGACATCCTCAAGCGCGATAAGGAGCAGCTCGTCGCCGTGGCGGAGTTCCTGCTCCAAAACGAGACCATGAGCGCCGAGGAATTCAATAAAGTGTTTGAGGCATAAAAAATCAGCACTGCGCCGCAGTGCTGATTTTTTGCCCTTATTTAGCGATCATCACGTCAATGACCGGCTCAAGCGCGTCGCTTTGCATCTGCTCGATCTTCCCCTCGTCCACGAGTTTCGCGAGCTGCGGGTCGATGGGCATCTGCGCGAGGAGCGGAAGATCGTGCTTGCGCGCAGCCTCCTCGGTTTTGCCCTCACCGAAGAGATGGATTTTTTTGCCGCAATCGGGGCAGGGAACGTAGCTCATGTTCTCCACGAGGCCGACGATGGGCACGCCCATCTTCTCCGCCATCTTGACCGCCTTCTCAACGACCATGCTCACAAGGTCCTGCGGCGAGGTGACGACCACGATGCCGTCGAGCGGGATCTGCTGGAACACGTTGAGCGCCACGTCGCCCGTTCCCGGCGGCATGTCGACGAGCAGGAAGTCGACGTCCCAGATGACGTCGGTCCAGAACTGCTGCACGACGCTGCCGATGATGGGGCCGCGCCAGATGACGGGGTCGGTCTCGTCGTCGAGCAGCACGTTGATGCTCATGACCTGCACGCCGCCCTCGCTCAGACAGGGGAGCAGCGCGTCTTCGGTGCCGGACGCCTTTTCGTGGATGCCGAACGCCTGCGGGATAGACGGCCCTGTGACGTCCGCGTCCATGACGCCCACGGCGTAGCCGCGGCGGCGGAGCAGTACGGCGAGCTGGCTCGTGACCATGCTCTTGCCGACACCGCCCTTGCCGGACACGACGCCGTACACGCGGCGCACGACCGCGTCGGGGTGATGCTCCTTGAGAAACGATTGGGGCGCGGTGCGCGAGGCGCATTCCTCGCCGCAGGCGGTACAGTTGTGGTTGCAATCGGACATGATGGATTCTCCTTACGCTATATTATAATGATAGTATATGAACATTTTCCCGACCCGTCAAGTAGTCCGCTTCGCGCTTCTGGCAGGTCAGCAGCAAGATCTGCCGCGTTTCGGCGGCACGGAGCAGCAGATCGAGCGCCGCGCGGCAGCGTTCGTCGTCAAAGTTGATGAGCGCGTCGTCGAGCACGAGCGGGACGTGCTTATCCTCCGGCAGCACCATGTCGCAGATGGCGAGACGCACCGCGAGATAGAGCTGGTCGGCGGCGCCCTGGCTCAAC
>CAMVGI010000317.1 GCA_947166955.1 uncultured Clostridia bacterium
GCGCGCCCGCCGCAACAAGATCAACTATGATATGTTCATGGGCGGCTGGGGCCCCGACTACAATGACCCCATGACCGACCTCGACCTGTGGATGAGCGAGAACGGCAACAACCACACCGGTTACGCCAACCCCGCCTATGACGCGCTCATCGAGTCCACCAAGAGCGAGACCGACGCCGCCGCGCGCGAGAAGC
Source organism: uncultured Clostridia bacterium (assembly GCA_947166955.1). The sequence goes on from CAMVGI010000317.1 coordinate 195, forward strand.
TCTTCATCGAGGCGGAGCAGATGATCGCCGAGGATATGTTCATCATCCCCGTTTACTGGAGGCACGAGGATTACGTCGCGAGCGAGAAGATCGCCTCCGGCGCCGTCCGCCGCTCTTTCCAGGGCTACTTCCTCGCCTACACCACGCTCAAGCAGTAATACGCGAAACCACCGATACCGCATCCCCATCGCTCAATGAGTGACCAGCTGCGGCACGGGAACGCATCCCGTGCCGCAGCTTTATGAAACGCGTTCCCCGCCCCCGCAACCTGTTAGTTATATTAGGAGGAGAGAATATGCTTCGTTATGTTCTCAAGCGCATCGGCTACGCGGTCCTGACGCTGTTTTTCCTCGTCACGATCTGCTTTTTCATGATGCGCGCCCTTCCCGGCGACCCGTTTATCGGCGATAAGACGCCGTCCCCGACGACCATGGCGAACATGCGCGCCAAATACGGTCTGGACAAGCCGCCCATCGTGCAGTATTTCCTGTACCTCGGCAACGTCCTGCGCGGGGATCTCGGCACTTCGCTGACCTACGAGCGCCCGGTCGTGGACATCGTAAAATCCGCGTTTGCCGTCTCCGCCGACCTCGGCATACGCGCGCTCATATTCGCAGTCATCATCGGCGTACTCTTAGGCGCGCTCGCCGCCATCAAACGAGGCGGCCCCATGGACACGTTCTCCATGGTGGTCGCGATGATCGGCGTGTCCGTGCCCAGCTTCATTCTCGGCGCCCTGCTTCAGTACTTCCTCGCCCTCAAGCTCAATCAGGCGGTGGGCCATCAGGTGCTCGCCGTGCAGGGCTGGGGCAGCTTCAAGCAGACCGTTCTGCCGGCGTTCGCGCTGGGCCTCGGCTCGCTTGCCACCGTCTCCCGTCTGATGCGCACGAGCATGCTCGACGTTTTGAATCAGGACTACATCAAGACCGCCCGCGCCAAGGGCCTCTCCCAGCGCAAGATCCTCTGGCGCCACGCGGTGCGCAACGCCATCATGCCCGTGGTCACCATCATGGGCCCCACGACGGCGGCGGTGCTGACGGGCACCTTCGTCATTGAGAGCATTTTCAACATTCCGGGTCTCGGCAAGTACTTCTCCATGAGCGTCAAGGACCTCGACTTCACCATGATCGGCGGCACCACCATTTTCTACGGCGCGCTGCTGATCGTGTGCACGCTGATCGTGGACCTGCTTTACGGCTTCATCGACCCGCGCGTCAAGCTGGAGGGATAGCCCATGGAAAACATCACCATTTCGAAAGACCGTTTTGCCTACGTCGGCGAGGACGCCAAGGAACGTGAGGCGATCGCGCGCCCGAGCATGACCTTCATGCAGGACGCGTCGCGCCGTTTGATGAAAAACCGCGTCGCGGTGGTCTGCATCGTCCTGTTGGCGGCGCTGATCCTCGTCTCGCTGCTCGCGCCGGCCTTCTCCCCGTTTGACTACCGCGAGCAGCACTACAGCCACACCAACGCCCCCATGGGCACGGTGTGCGACCAGCCGGACTGCGCCGGCTTCGGCCACAAGCACATCTTCGGCACGGACGACCTCGGGCGCGACATCTTCACGCGCTGCTGGATGGGCGGCCGCGTGTCGCTGCTCATCGCGTTCTCGACCGCGCTGATCGACTTCTTCCTCGGCGTTGTGTACGGCGGTATCTCCGGCTACTTCGGCGGTACGACGGATATTATCATGATGCGTATTCTGGAGATCATCAACGGCATTCCGTACCTGATGATCATCATTCTGCTGCGCATGATCATGCCCGGCGGCGTGCTGAGCATTATCGTAGCATACTCACTGGTCGGCTGGATCCCGATGGCGCGCCTCGTGCGCGGCCAGGTGGTCGCCTTAAAGCAGCAGGAGTTCAGCGCCGCCGCGGAAGCGCTCGTCGCAAGCCCCGCCCGCCTGATCGCTAAGCACCTGCTGCCGAACACCAGCTCCGTGGTCATCGTGCGCGTAACGCTGTCGATCCCCGCGGCGATCTTCTCCGAGGCGTGGCTGAGCTACATGGGCCTCGGCGTGCAGCTTCCGCTGTGCTCCTGGGGTTCGCTGGCGCAGACGGGCATCGAGAACTTCCGCCTGTATCCCTCGCAGCTCCTCATCCCCGCCATCTGCATCAGCGTAACGATGCTGGCGTTCAACCTGTTCGGAGACGGCCTGCGCGACGCCTTCGACCCGAAGCTGCGGAGGTGAGCACATGAGCGAACGTATTTTGACCATCAACGACCTGCACGTCTCGTTCGACACCTATGCCGGCGAGGTGAAGGCCGTTCGCGGCGTGTCGCTGCACGTCGACCGCGGCGAGGTGCTCGCCATCGTGGGCGAGTCCGGCTGCGGCAAGTCCGTCACGGCGCAGACCATCATGAAGCTCAACCCCATGCCCCCCGCGCGCATCGTCAGCGGCGAGATCCAGCTCGGCGAGCACGACATCGTGGCGGCGAGCGACCGCGAAATGCAGTCCATCCGCGGCCGCGAGGTGTCCATGATCTTCCAGGACCCCATGACGTGCATGAACCCGACCATGCAGGTCGGCAAGCAGATCGTGGAGGCCATCAAGCTGCACCGCAAACTCTCCCCCGCGGAGGCGAAGGCGGAGGCGATCCGCTGTCTCAAGCAGGTCAACATCCCCAACCCCGAGGAGCGCGCCAAGCAG
>CAMVGI010000318.1 GCA_947166955.1 uncultured Clostridia bacterium
CGTCAGGCGCTGGCGCGGCGGGCTGCGTTCTGTCGGGGCTCATCTCCGCCGTGGAAACGGTGCAGTAGTCCACCATCTCGTCCGCGAGAAGCCCCTGCATCATCAGGTTGACCTCCTGCAGCGTCCGTCCGCTGACGGAAAGCGTCAGCACATTGCCGCTCACCGACCACGAATCCACGTTCATGCGGGACAGCACGTTGCGGCGCAGCAGCTCCATCACCTCCACGCGGTCCACGCGCGAGATCTCCTCCTCCGTCATGCCGGAGTAGGTATAATGCGCGTAACGGTCGTTCAAATCGCCGAAGCTCTCCATCAGCGCATAGTTCTCGTCCAGCTCGCGCTGCAATCGCTCCACCTCCGCGTTCGCCTCGGCGACGGCAATAAAGCGGTCCGCTACGGCAAACTTGCCGAACGCGGCGCACGCCGCGAGTATGAGCAGGGTCAGAGGCACGGCGGCAAGCCAATTGATGCGCTTGACGTCCACCATCGCAAGATTGATGGAGCGTTTCGTCGGCATGCGCCCGTGATTTTTAGGCGTTTTCGGTGCCTTCGCCTTATTTGCCCGCTTCCCGTTCTCCTCCGCCTGCGGCGCGGGAGCAACGGCGCGGGTATCTTCCATGGTCGGCATCTTGCTCGTCTCCTATCCCTGTCAGTCCATCGTAATGCCGGTAGCCGTGAGGAATTTCTGGTATTCTGGGATCTCCCTGCGGCTGCGCATCAGTTCGCTCGCCATGTGCACGGTCATATCCAGCGTTTCGGCGAGCGCGGTGCAAAGCCGCTCGGTGGCGACGCCGCCGCCGCAAAGCCACACGTCGGAAAGCTCGCTGTCCGGATTGCTGAAGCGGTAGAAATTCAGCGCGCGCATCAGCTCGACCGCGATGTTGTTGTAGGCGTTGACGGCGTAGTCCTGATTCTGGCAGTCCTGATAGTTGCTGATAAAGTAGGTGTGCGCCAGATGCACGTCCACGCCCAGCGCCTCGGCGATCATATCGTCGAGGCTTTGCAGGCCGATCTCCAGCATGCGCGTGACCATATGGCGGTCGCCCCTGTACATATACATGCGAATGGCGCGGTAACCGAGGTCGAGGATGCACAGCTCCTTCGTTTCAAGGCCGTGACGCCGCGCGTCGCGGATAAGCGCGATGTGCGCGCACTCGACGGGTGCCGCCTTGACGAGCTTCAGCCCAGCCTTTCCCGTGAACTCCCGCGCCTCCTCCAGCAGCGACTTCGGCGCGGCGACCGCCATCAGCTCCATCGCGTTTTGGGCGCTCTTTTCGTCGGCCTCGCCGCTCTCCGCGCTCTTGCCGGCGTCCTTGTCCGGCACGCGGTCGGATAGCATGGCATAGTCAAAGATATAGTTCTTCGGCTCGCCCTCGATGTAATCGCTGAATTCGTAGGGCAGGTTGTAGCTGAGCTGCTCCGCGGTCATGCGCGGCATCATCACGTTGCGTACGTAGGTCTGCTCGCTCGGCAGCACGATCGCGGCGTGCGAAACGCGGAGGTGGTTGCGCCGGAGCGCGCCGCGCAGCAGGTCCGCCATCGCCTGCATCGAGGTGATGTTGCCGCCCTGCATCAGCCCCTTCGGCATCGGCTCGCTCACGGCGGCGCGCAGCTCGCCGTTTTTGCAAAGCGCCAGATTCACCGAATCGTAGCCGATGTCGATCCCCAATATCTTTTTTGCCATCCTTGCAAACCTCTCTCCCTCAAGGGCCCAAAAGTCCCAAATACCACGCGGTCAGGCCGTCGCCGAACAGCAGCATCCCCGCCGTCGCGAGCGCGACCGACGGCGCGAACGGAAACGCCTCCCGCGCGCCGCGGCGCAAAAGCTTTGCGAACGCAAGCCCGAGTACGCACGCGATAATCAGCGCAAACAACCCGCCGAGCAGGCCGAGGTACAGCCCCGACACGGCGAAGAGTTTGATGTCCCCGCCGCCGAGCGTATCGCGGCCCGTCACGCGGTCCATCACGAGCGAGATCAAAAGCAGCCCGCCGCCGTAGACGACCGCCGCGAGCAGGCTCTTCCCCGCCCACGCCCACGACTGTCCGAGAAACGGCGCCGTCGCCGCCCACGCGAGCGCCGCGGCGAGCAGACAGCCGTCCGGCACAAGATACGCGTCAAGGTCGGTGAGCGAGAGCATAAAAAGGCAGCCCAAAAATACGAGGTTGCGCGCGCAGACGAGCGTGAGGTCGAAGCGCAGCACGCACGCGAGCGTCAGCGCCGCGAACGCCGCCTCGGAAAGCGGATAGCGCGCGGAGACGCGCTCGCCGCAGTAACGGCATTTTCCGTGCAGAAAAAGCCAGCTCACGATCGGCACGAGGTCGCGCGGCGCGAGCGTGTGGCCGCACTTCGGGCATACGCTGCGCCCCGAAACGAACGACTCGCCGCGCGCGACGCGGTACGCCGCGCAGTTCAAAAACGAGCCGAACGCCGCGCCGAGCACGAGCGCGAGCACATAGACGAAAACGCGCGCGGGCGCGTCAAAATAAGGCAGCATACAGTTTTTCTTCCTTGGTCAAAACTCGCAGGAGCCACGCAAACGCGCGGCGGTTTGCCGCGTCCTTGCGTCCCCCCTGCGGGGGTTCCCCCGCTCCAACGCTCCCGGACGTTGGAGTGGGGCTAAAATTCACTTATTTTAGCCAACATTTGCAGTCGGCTTTGCCAAAACCTCGCCAGTAGCGCTCGTAAAAGCAAAAGTAACACTCTGTGCCGCGCTGTTTGCTGCAACACCCTTCAAACCATCCTGCGGTTCAAATGGTAACGTCAAACCATTAAGCCAAGTGCTATCTGCCTTATGCGTAAAGGTTACATTTTTTGAAATGGTTACAGGGTGAGTATCACTTCCGGTAG
>CAMVGI010000319.1 GCA_947166955.1 uncultured Clostridia bacterium
CACCGTGGGAAATGACACGTTACGCTTTGAAAAAGAGGAGATCGCCCTGGTGCGTCTCCGCGCGGAGTTTTAGAACAGGAGTAGACCTAACATGAAATGCGATGAGATCTTCGCGGCGCTCGCGATGCTGGAAAAGGAGCGCGGCATTTCCCAGGAGTTTATGATGGATAAGATCGTGCAGGCGCTCACCACCGCCTACAAGAAGGACCATCCGGGCGTGGAAAACGTCTTCGTCGACGTCAACGAGGCGAAGCGCGACCTCAAGATGTTCGTGCAGAAGGAGGTCGTCGAGGAGGTCGAAGACCCCAACGCGCAGATGTCGCTTGAGGAGGCGAAGGCAATCTCCGCCAAGTACGCCGTGGGCGACATGGTGAACCTGCCGGTGGACACCGTCGAGTTCGGGCGCATCGCCGCGGGCAACGGCAAGCAGGTCATCATTCAGGGCCTGCGCGAGGCCGAGACCGGCATGGTCTACGAGGAGTACAACGCCAAGACGCATGAGATCCTCACCGGCGTCGTCCAGCGCATCGATCCGCGCACCGGCAACGCCGCCATTCGCATCGGCGCGGGCACGGACGCCACCGACGCGGTGCTTGCCGCGGGCGAGCAGGTCAAGGGCGAAACGCTCGTCGAGGGCCAGCGCGTCAAGGTGTATCTCGTCGATGTGCGCCGCCTCAGCCGCGGCCCGCAGGTCGTCATTTCCCGCACGCACCCGGGCCTCGTCAAGCGCCTTTTCGAGCTGGAGGTGCCGGAGATCGCCGACGGCGTCGTCGAGATCCGCTCCATCGCGCGCGAGGCGGGCAGCCGCACGAAGATGGCGGTTTGGAGCAACGATCCCAACGTCGATCCCATCGGCGCGTGCGTCGGTCAGCACGGGCAGCGCGTGAACAACATCGTCAGCGAGCTGCGCGGCGAGAAGATCGACATCATCAAGTACAGCGAGACCCCCGAGGAGTATATCGCCGCGGCGCTCGCGCCGGCGGACGTCACCGACGTGTGGATGGCGGACGAGGGCAAGGCCTGCCGCGTCATCGTGCCGGACGACCAGCTGTCGCTCGCCATCGGCAAGGAGGGGCAGAACGCCCGTCTGGCGGCGCGCCTCGTGGGTTACAAGATCGACATCAAGCCCGAGTCCTTCCGCGGCAGCGCGGAGGAGGCGGCGGAGGCCGCCGCCGAGGCCGCGCAGACGGGTTCGGACGAGGAAGCGTAACAGCAAAGGAGGCGGCAGCGTGCAAGCGCCGAAGAAGATCCCGCAGCGGCAATGCGTGGGCTGCCGTGAGATGAAGGAAAAGCGCGCGCTCATCCGCGTGGTGAAGTCGCCGGAGGGCGAGATCTCCCTCGATTTCCGCGGCAAGAAGCCCGGGCGCGGCGCATATGTTTGTCCCGACGCGGCGTGTTTGAAGAAGGCGCGCAAGTCCCGCGCGCTGGAGCGCGCGTTCTCCGCGCCCATTCCGCCGGAGGTCTACGACGCATTGGAAGAGGAGATGACGCGCGGTGGAGCATAACGTCGGCGGCATTCTTTCCCTGTTGGGGCTTGCGAAGAAGGCGGGGCGGCTCGTCTCGGGCGAGGAGCCCGTCGGCGGCGCGGCGAGGGCGCGCGACGCGCGGCTCATCCTGCTGGCTTCGGACGCGGCGGACAACACGGCGCGCCGCGCCGGACATTTCGCGGAGGCGGGCGCGTGCCTGTGCGCGCGGATACCGGCGGACAAGGACGCGCTCGGGCGCGCGGTGGGCCGCACATCCTGCGCGATGCTCGCCATCACCGATATCGGTTTTGCCGAGGCGGTCGCAAAGAAGCTCGCCGCCATCGACGAAGCGGGGTACGGCGAGCTTGCCGGACGGCTTTCCGTCAAGGCGGCGCGCGCGGCGGAGAGAAAAGAAGAACAAAAGCGGCACGATAAGAACGTTCGCGCGGGCAAGAAGCGCGTGAAGCATTGATTCCCAGCACATTACGGAGGTGTTAGTTTGGCTACTGCAACAGTGAACAAAAACAAGGTGTCTGTGCTCGCCAAGGATCTTGGCATGAGCAGCAAGGAGATCGTGAGCATTCTCAAGAACTATACAGACACGGTGAAAGGGCCTTCGCAGGTGCTGGAAGAGCGCGAACTGTCGATCCTGTTCGAGTATCTGACGCAGAAGAACCCCGTCGATATTGCGACGATCTTTGCCGATACCTATCAGGAGAAGGAGCAGAAGGCGGAGGCAAAGCCCGCCGCCAAGAAGGCGGAGAGCGCGCCGGCGAAGAAGGACGCCGCTTCCGCGGCGAACGCGGGGGAGACAGCGCAGACGCCCTCCGCCGCGCCCAAGGAGGAGGCGGCGAAGCCCGCCCAGCCCGTGTCGCGCGTGCCGGAGAAGAAGGTCGTCGATACGCGCAAGGCGGTCAACGTCAACCTCGACAAGTACGACGAAAAGCTTCAGGATATGGCGGACCGCTCCGGCGGCGGCGGACGCCGCGCCGAGCAGAGCGGCAACAAGGAGAAGTTCCGCAACGCGGGCAAGAACAAAAACCGCGGCGGCAACCAGCCGACGTTCTCCAACAAGCGCAAGCAGGAGGAGGCGGCGAAGCTGCGCCGCTTGCAGCTTGAGGTCATCAAGAAGACGCCCGTGACCGTCAAGATCCCCGAGGAGATCAGCGTGCAGGAGCTTGCCTCGCGCATGAAGAAGACCGGCGCAGAGGTCGTCAAGACGCTGGTGAAAAACGGCGTGATGGCGTCGCTCTCGCAGATGATCGACTTCGACACCGCGTCCTTCGTCGCGGAGGAACTCGGCTGCAAGGTCGAGAAGGAGGTCGTCGTCACGATCGAGGAGAAGCTGATCGACGACCATCAGGACAGCGAGGAGGAGCTGC
>CAMVGI010000320.1 GCA_947166955.1 uncultured Clostridia bacterium
CATGATCGTTACTCCTTTTCCGGTTGTCGCACATTGGCGTGTTTGGGTATCGCAAGCATAGATTTCCCCGAATAAGGCGCAATATGCGCTTTTTTGCACGGCATTTTATGGAAAAAGGCTGCCCCGAAGTCACGGAGCAGCCTTTTTTGGAATCGTAAAATGAAGTTTTCGGAGGATGGCTCAGAAGGTGATCTCCTTGTTCTTGGAGACCTTCATGAAGATCAGCAGCGATACGATCGTCAGCACGTTCAGCACCGTGGCAAGCGCGGCGGCGGGGCCGTCGGAGCCGCGGGAGACCTGCGTGTAGATCGCGAGCGTCAGCGTGATCGTATTGCGGTTGTAGAGGATAACGCCGGTGGACAGCTCCGTGATGATCGTGACCCAGCTGAGGATCGCGCCGGAGAGCACGCCGTTGCGCATCATGGGAACGGTCGCCTTGAAAAACGCCTGCATCTTCGAGCAGCCCAGCGAGATCGCCGCTTCCTCCACGGTGATGGGAATCTGCTGCAAGATCGCGACGGACGAGCGGATCGTGTACGGGATACGGCGGATGCAAAGCGCCACGACCATGATGAACATGGTGCCTGTGAGCACCATCGGCTTCTGGTTGAAGCCGATGACCAGAGCGATACCGACGACCGCGCCCGGGATGATGTACGGGATCATCGAGGTGGTGTCGATAAGGTCGTTGAGGCGGCTCTTGCGGCGCACGACCAGATACGCGATCAGAATGGCGAGCAGCACGACCGCCGCGAGCGCGATAAGACCGATCACGAAGGTGTTGCGGATGGCGAGCGGAAGGTCGCGCGCGACCTTCTTATAGCTCATGAGGCCGTAGCCCTTGGCGAAGATCTTGCCGCTCGTGTTGCGGAACGAGCAGTACATGACGTAGACCTGCGGCATGAACGCGAGCGCCACGATGACGTAGGTGTAGAGGTGGATGAGGAAACCCGCGAGGCCCTTCGCGTCCTTCTGCTCGATGGGGTGCAGGGCGTTAATGTGGAACTCGAAGCGGTTGGACGCCCACTTCTGCACGAGGAAGATGACGGCGGTAATGATGATCGCGATGACCGCGACCGCCGCGGCGAAGTTGTGGTCGGAGCCGGTTTCGCCGAAGTACTCGTTGTAGATGATAACAGGGAAGGTCTGGTAGCCCTGACCGATCAGCAGCGGCGTGCCGTAGTCCGCGAACGCGCGCATGAACACCAGCAGTCCCGCGGCGAGGATGGTCGGCATGCACAGGGGGATGACGACCTTGAAAAAGCGCTTCACGCCGGAAACGCCCATGTTCTCCGACGCCTCCAAAAGCGAGTTGTCGATGTTCTTCAGCGCGCCGGAGACGAGCATGAACACCAGCGGAAACAGCTGCAGCGAAAGCACGGTCACGATGCCGCGGAAGCCGTAGATGCTCGGCGGGCGGTGCCCGATGATGCTCGCGATGAAGCGGGTGATGATGCCGTTGTTGCCGCGCAGCTGCACCCACGCGTAGGCACCGATGAACGGCGCGGACATGCAGCAGAGGATGATGATGATCTGGATCAGCGTCTTCCCCTTGATCTTGTACATGTTATAAAAGTACGCAAGCGGCGCGCCCAGCACCAGCGAGACGATCGTGGTCGCGATCGAAAGCGCGAAGGAATGCACGAGCGTATTGCCGTAGTAGGGGTTGCTGAAGAACTTGGCGAAGTACTGCGTCGTGAATTCGCCGTTTTTCATCACGGATTCGATCAGCAGCTTTATCAGCGGGTAGAGCAGGAACAGGGCGTACATCGCCAGGATCAGCAGGGATACCAGCGTCCAGACGTCCGCCCGTTTAGCCTTTTTCATACCTCAGCCCTCCTGCTTGTCGTTCAGGACGCCGGTGAGGATGTTTGCGCTTCCGTCCTCCGTGAGCACGTTGATCTTTTCCCTCTTGATGCTCAGGTTGACCTTCATGCCTTTGGGCAGGATGCTGTCGATCAGCGATTCCTGAATGATCTCGGCCTTCACGCCGGCGGCGGTGGTCACAAAGTAGTGGGTGTTGAGGCCGAGGAACACGCTGTCGTCGATCACGGCCTCGATGCCCTCGCCGCCCGGAGCAATGACAAATTCCTCGGGACGGACGGAGACCTGGACCTTCGCGTTCTGACGGTACTTTTCCTGCACGTTGTCCAGCGTCACGGCATAGCCGCCCTCCAGGACCAGCTTCGCCTGACCGCCGTCCGTCTCCAGCCTGCCCTCGAGGATGTTCGTCCTGCCGATGAAGGAGGAGACGAACAGATTCGCCGGACGCTGATAGAGCGTCTTGGGCGAGCCGATCTGCTGGATCTCGCCGAGGTTCATGACCGCGATGCGGTCGGAGACCGCCATCGCCTCCTCCTGGTCGTGGGTAACGTAGACCGTGGTGATGCCGACGGAGTTCTGTATCTCCTTGATGACCGTGCGCATCTCCACGCGCAGCTTTGCGTCGAGGTTCGAAAGCGGTTCGTCCATCAGCAGCACGTCCGGCTGGATGACGAGCGCGCGGGCGAGCGCCACGCGCTGCTGCTGGCCGCCGGAAAGGCGCTCCGGCATACGGTCGGCATACTCGTCGATGTGCATCAGCTTCATGAACTTATCGGTCTGCTCGCGGATCTCGGCCTTGTCCATCTTACGCTGCTTGAGGCCGAAGGCGACGTTGTCGCGCACGCTCAGGTGAGGGAAGATGGCGTAGTTCTGGAACACCATGCCGATGTTGCGCTTGGCGGGGTCGAGATCGTTGATGCGCTTGTCGTTGAAATAGATGTCGCCGCCCTCGATGCTGTTGAAGCCGGCGATCATGCGCAGCAGCGTCGTCTTGCCGCAGCCGGAGGGACCCAGCAGCGTGA
>CAMVGI010000321.1 GCA_947166955.1 uncultured Clostridia bacterium
CCCGCGCTTTCTCCAAACGCATGTGATATATTACCATAACGAAGCGGCGCTTGTCAAGCAAAAAAGCAGTCCGGAAGACTGCTTTTTTGCCCGTGCGCCGATGTGCCGTCCGCGCCGCTGTTTTAGGGGCGCGACGGCTCATTCCCGCTTGTCGCCCGCCTTGAAAACGAGCGCCACCAGCAGCGCCGAGACCACCGCCGCGGCGATGCCGCCCGCCGTTGCGGAAAGTCCGCCCGTCAGTACGCCGAGCCAGCCCTTTTCCGCGACCGCCTTTTGAACGCCGTTCGCGAGCGCGTAGCCGAAGCCGAGCAGCGGCACCGTCGCGCCCGCGCCGCCCCAATCGACGACAGGACCGTAGACGCCCAGCGCCGTGAGCAGTACGCCCGCGACCACGTAACCGCTCAGGATGCGCGCGGGCGTGAGCTGCGTCTTGTCGATGAGCACCTGTCCGACGGCGCACAGCGCCCCGCCGCAGAGAAACGCGCGTAAAAACTCCATCCGTTCAGTCCTCCTTCGTGTTCGAGAGCACCACCGCGTGGCAGATGCCCGGGATGCTCTCGCCCTGAAACGACGAGGTGGGGGAGAGCAGCGCGCCCGTTGGTGCAAAGAGGATGCGGTCCCACTTTCCCTCGCGCATGCCGCGCAGCAGGTAACCGCACAGCACGCTCGCCGAACAGCCGCAGCCGCTGGCGCCGCAGTGCATGTCCTGCTCTTCGCGGTCGAAGAGCATCAGCCCGCAGTCGTCATAGTTTTTCGTCATATCTACGCCCTCGCGCGCGAAAAGGTCGACGACGATGCCGTGTCCGAGCAGGCCGAGGTCGCCGGTGACAATGAGGTCGTAGTCCGCGGGCGTCGTTTTCGTGTTGCGGAAGACCGCGGAGAGCGTATCGTGCGCCGCCGGCGCCATCGCCGCGCCCATGTTGTTCGGGTCGGCGACGCCGAGGTCGACGATGCGCCCCGGCGTGAGAGACGTGACGAACGGCCCCTCGCCGTCCGCGCCGAGAATGCAGCAGCCCGCCGCCGTCGCCGTCCACTGCGCGGTCGGCGTGCGCTGCGAGCCGTAGGGCACGGGCATGCGGTACTGCCGCTCGGCGGTGCAGAAGTGCGAGGAGGTGAGCGCCGCCGCGCGCCGCGCGAAGCCGCCGTCGATCATCATCGCCGCGAGCGCGAGCGATTCGCCCATCGTGGAGCATGCGCCGTAAAGCCCGAAAAACGGGATGCCGGACTCGCGCAGCGAAAACGACGAGCCGATGCACTGGTTCAAAAGGTCGCCCGCGAAGACGAGATCGACGTCCTCCTCGTGAAGATTGGCCTTTTCCAGCGCCTTGCCGAGCGCGTGCTTCTGCATCGCGCTCTCGCCCTGTTCCCAGGTCTTCTGCCCCCAGAAATGGTCCTCGCTCAGCTCGTCGAAACAGTCCCGCAGGGGGCCTTTTCCCTCCATGTGTCCGCCCACGGCGGCGAACGAGAGCACCGCGGGGGGATGCGCGAGGCGCACGGTGCGCGCGCCGATCCGTTTTTCCATGATGCCGCTCCTTACGTTGCTTTGTTTTGCGCCTATTTTTCCCTAAGCGCGTGAAAATATGAGCGCTTGACGGGAAAGATAGAAACGGATATGATAAGAAAAAAACAGGAGGAACGATCATGCTCGACCCCAAGACCAGACGCTGCGACGTACCGGAGGAGTTTACCTGGGATCTGTCGCACATTTTTGCAAGCGACGAAAAGTGGCGCGAGGAATACGAGGCGCTGCGCACCATGCCGGAGAAGATAGCGGCCTATCAGGGAAAACTCGGCGGGAGCGCAGGGACGCTGCTTGCCTATCTGCGCCTCGGCGACGAACTCGACGTGCGCGTATCCAAGCTTCACGGCTACGCGAGCTGCAAGGCGGATCAGGATCAGGGCGACGCGGCGTATCAGGACATGCGCGGCAAGGCGATGAGCACCGTCGTCGCGCTCTCAAGCGCGAGCGCGTTTGCCGCGCCGGAGATCATGGCGATCCCCGACGAAACGCTGGAGGCGTTTTTGCGCGACGAACCCGCGCTCGCGGAGTACCGCCGCAGCCTCTACCGCATCCGCCGCATGCGCGCGCACATCCTCTCCCCCGCGGAGGAGAAGCTGCTTGCCGCCGCGGGCGAGATCTCGGATGCGCCGGAGCAGGTCAAGAGCGTCTTTTCCAACGTGGATCTCACGTTTCCCGACGTGGAGGACGGAAAGGGCGAAAAGCACGCGCTGACGAACGGCTCGTTCGTCCCGCTGGAGGAAAGCCCCGACCGCGTGCTGCGCAAAAACGCGTTCGACGCGTATTACGAGCGCCTCGGCGCGTTCCGCAACACCGCGGCGGCACTGCTCGACGCGCAGTTCCGCCAGCTGCGGTTCCATTCCGAGGCGCGCGGCTACAAAACAACGCTTGAGGCGAGCCTCGACGCGACCGAGGTGCCGGTGTCGGTGTACCTCAACCTGATCGACGCCGTCCATGGCAATATGGACAAGATGTACCGCTACGTCGCGCTGCGCAAAAAGTGCCTCGGCGTGGACGAGCTGCACATGTACGACGTGTATACGCCCATTGTGGCGGACGCGGCGCGCAAGATCTCCTACGACGAGGCGAAAGCGACTGTTCTCGATGCGCTCGCGGTGCTCGGCGAAGACTATACGGCGATGCTGCGCGAGGGTTTCGAGCATCGCTGGATCGACGTGTACGAGAACGCGGGCAAGCGCGGCGGCGCGTACTCCTCCGGCGTGGGGCGTCCGCATCCCTACGTGCTGCTCAATCACAAGGACACGCTCGATTCCATGTTTACGCTCGCGCACGAGATGGGGCACACGCTCCACACCTGCTAC
>CAMVGI010000322.1 GCA_947166955.1 uncultured Clostridia bacterium
CCCTTGACCCGCAGCCAGCCGTTCTCGCTCACGCCGCCGCGTACCGTGTCAACGGGCGTCGGCACGGCGTCCGCCGCGGGCTGCCGCGCCTGTTCCGGCGCAACCGCCGCTGCTTTGCTGCCCTTCTTCGCGCGGTAGAGCAGCGTGCACGCCTCGGCGCGCGTCAGCGCGCTTTTGGGATTAAAGTTTCCGCGGTCGTCCCCGCCGACAAGCCCCGCGGCATAGGCGCCGAGCACCTCGTCGTAATAGCGCCCGTCCAGCGTCGAAAAATCCTTCAGCTTGCCGGATTCGGCGTTGTAATCGTAGGCAAAGCCCGGGTATAGCGCGCACATCATGATCTTGACCGCGAGCTGGCGCGCGACAGGCTTATCGAAGGTCTCGCCCGTGGGCGGAAGCTCGTCCCAATCGTACCAGCCCTGCTCGCGCGCCGCCTCCAAAAGTCCCGCCGCCCAATGGCCCGTCTGCGCCGTCTTGGGTGAAAGCCCCTGCCAGCGTGCCAGCACCGCGACAAACTCTGCGGCGGAGATCGCGCGGTTCGGGCGGAACGTTCCGTCCTCGTAGCCGGTCAGAACGCCCGACCCCCACATCTCCGTCACAGCGGCCTCGTACCACGCGCCGCGCTCGACGTCCGGCGCGGCGGCGCAGGCACGCGGCGCAAGGGTCAGCGCAAGCGCAAGGCAGAGCAAAAGCGACGCCAAACGTTTTTTCATTTCCGTCCGCCTCTCGCAGAAAAGTCGATGAAACGATTATAGCAACGAATTCCCCGCTTGACAATGCCCCCGCCGAAAATTATTATGGATGCGTAACCAACTTCACCGTAAAGGAGGCGCAAGCATGACGGAGCAGGATTACAAGCTGCTGTGCGAGCAGCTCGCCGCGCTGACGGACGGCGTGCCGCACCTGACCGCGAACCTCGCCAACGCCGCGGCGCTGCTGTGGGGCGCGCTCGACGAGATCAATTGGGCGGGTTTCTATCTGCGTGAGGGCGATACGCTCGTGCTGGGGCCGTTTCAGGGCAAGCCCGCCTGCATCGAGATCCCGCTCGGCCGCGGCGTCTGCGGCACGGCGGCGCGGCAGGACGAAACGCAGGTCGTGCCGGACGTGCTGAATTTCCCGGGACATATCGCCTGCGACGCGGCTTCGCGCTCCGAGATCGTCGTTCCGCTGCACGACAAAACGGGGCGCGTCGGCGCCGTGCTGGATATCGACAGCGCGCGGCCCGACCGCTTTTCGGAGGCCGACCGGCAAGGGCTTGAGGCCTTTGCGCGCGTTCTGGAAGCGGCGCTCGCCGAACTGCTATGAAACGTGATTTTACGCAGCGCCCGCTGCGGGTGTTTTTCTCCTACTTCGCGCCCTACAAGGCGCCCTTCGCGCTCGACATGGCGTGCGCGGCCGCGATCTCCGCGATCGACCTCGTGTTCCCGTTCGTTTCGCGCACGGCGATGCAGCGGTATCTTCCCGCGCGCATGTTTACGGCGTTTTTCACGGTCGTTGCGGCGATGCTGCTGGCGTATCTGCTCAAAGGCGCGCTCTACTATGTCGTCACCGTGGTCGGGCACGGCGTCGGCGTGCTGGTCGAAGCGGACATGCGGCGCGACGTGTTCACGCACATCCAATCGCTTAGCTTCCGTTTTTTCGACCACAACCGCACCGGCGCGCTGATGAGCCGCGTGACGAACGACCTGTTCGAGATCACGGAGCTTGCCCATCACGGGCCGGAGAATCTCATCATCTGTACGCTGACCATTGTCGGTTCGCTCATTGTGCTGTTTGCCATCCGCTGGGAGCTTGCGCTGGCGCTGCTGATCGTGCTGCCGCCGTGCACGCTCTTCACCGTACGCCAGCGCCTCAACATGAAGCGCGCGAGCGCGGAACTGCGCGTCAAGACCGCCGAGATCAACGCCGTCATCGAAAGCGGCGTGTCCGGCGTACGCACCGCCAAGGCGTTCGCGAACGAGCGCGAGGAACGGCGCAAGTTCGAAGCGGGCAACGACGTCTTTAAGACCGCCAAACGCGGCTACTACAAGTCCATGGGTCTGTTCATGGGCGGCATGGAGTTCACCACGAGCGCCCTGCAGGCGATCGTGATCGGCGCGGGCGGTTTTCTCATCATGCGCGGCAGCATGGACTACGTCGACCTTGTTACCTTTATGCTCTACGTTTCGGCATTCGTCACGCCGCTTCGAAAACTCGTCATGACCATGGAGCAGTACACGCTCGGCTCCGCGTGCTTCGACCGTTTTCTTGAGATCATGCGCACCGAACCGGAGATCAA
The DNA here is from genome assembly GCA_947166955.1 of uncultured Clostridia bacterium. Next base: position 2,276 of record CAMVGI010000322.1, read on the forward strand.
GGATGCGCCCGACGCGAAGGAGCTTGTCTCCGTCCGCGGCGAGATCCGCTGCGAACACGTCTCGTTCCATTATAACGAAAACGCCGAAACGCTGCGCGACGTCGATCTCACGATCCGCCCCGGCGAAAGCTTCGCGCTCGTCGGCCCCTCCGGCGGCGGCAAGACGACGCTCTGCCACCTCATTCCCCGCTTTTACGACGTGAGCGAGGGACGCATCACGGTCGACGGCTGCGACGTGCGGAGCGTGACGCAGGAGAGCCTGCACCGCGCCATCGGCATCATCCAGCAGGACGTGTTTCTGTTCGCCGGTACGATCCGTGAAAACATCCGCTACGGACGCCCCGACGCGACGGACGACGAGGTCGTGCGCGCGGCGATGCGCGCCGAGATCCATAACGAGATCATGGCGATGCCGGACGGCTACGACAGCTACGTCGGCGAGCGCGGCGTGATGCTCTCCGGCGGGCAGAAGCAGCGCATCTCGATCGCGCGCGTCTTTTTGAAGGACCCGCCGATCCTCATTCTCGACGAGGCGACCAGCGCGCTCGACAGCGTGACC
>CAMVGI010000323.1 GCA_947166955.1 uncultured Clostridia bacterium
ATGTTGCTGTAGGTATACGTCCCGTCGGCATAGCACCACTTGCAGTAGTCCTCGTTGAGCGCGCCGTCCTTGTCCCTTCCGATGATCGCGTCCTCCAGCGGCATCCCGCAGCATTGGCAGACCAGCTGGCGCGGCGCGCCGAGCAGCGTGTTGATGGACACGTTGAACAGCCTTGAAAGCAGCTTCAGCGTATCGGTGTTGGGAACGGTCTCGCCGTGTTCCCAGCGCGACACCGCCTGCCGCGTCACAAAGATCTTCTCCGCCAGTTCGTCCTGCGACAGGCCGTTTTTTGTCCGAAGTTCGAATAATACGTCTTTTGTCGTCATATGCCCGCCTCCTTTACGGTTCTTATTCTAACCCCGAACCGCCGTTCTGGCAAGCAACCCGCTGTTGCGTCCGCGGGGACGAGGGGGCGCTCTCAATCAAAGCGCAAACCAGCGAAGCGTTTGCGCTTTGAAAAGCGAAGAAAAGCCGCCCCGTCAAGGTGAGCGCGCTTGCGCGGTCATCTGACGCTGCGGCTTTTCTGAGCTGGTGGAGGCGAGGGGAGTCGAACCCCTGTCCGAAAGCGCTTTAACAGGACCTTCTCCGGGCGCAGACAGGTTTTAAGGATTCCCCCCGCGCAAGGACACCTGACAGACCTTGCGTTTCGGTAGAGTCATGATGCGTGGGCGAGTCAACTCTTTCCCGCCTCACGGACGCCGCTAAATGACGCCTTCCCCGAGCCGCGGCCCTCTCAGTTCAGACGGCTGCCGCAATCAGGCGGCAGCAAGAGCGAAATTATTGTCGTTCTTTAATTTATAAGGTGCCCGTTTTATGGCGGTCAGGCGCCGCCGCCCGCTTATCCTGCCTCCACACCCCCGTCGAAACCGGTACGCCCCCGTATGAGCGGCGCGCTTACGCGCGCCGCGAATACGCGCGGTTGTGAAAGCCGATGGAATCTACGCTTGGTATTACCGCTCCGGCAGCTTCTCCGGCTCGGGATACGTCTCGCCGAGGGTATCGACCCGAATGGACTTGATCGTCTGCGGCTGCTTGGGTTTGTCGGTCGCCATGTTGCGGTCGACGCGGCTGATGGCGATCGCCTTGTCCGCGTTCTCGGTGATCTTGCCGAACGCCGCGTACTGCTTGTCGAGATGCGGCGCGTCGGCGACCATGATGAAAAACTGGCTGACCGCGCTGTCGGGGATCATCGTGCGCGCCATGGACAGCACGCCCGTCGTGTGCTTGAGGTCGTTTTGGAAGCCGTTGGCGGAAAACTCGCCCTTGATCGAATACCCCGGGCCGCCGGTGCCGTCGCCCTTCGGGCAGCCGCCCTGGATCATGAAGCCCGGAATGACGCGGTGAAAGATCAGCCCGTCATAATAGCCGGAGTTCGCAAGCGCGATAAAGTTGCTGACCGTGTTGGGCGCGATCTCGGGGTAAAGCTCCCCCTTCATCACGCCGCCGTCTTCCATCTCAATGGTCACGATGGGATTACTCATTGTAGTTTTTCCTCACAATTCTACGTTTTTCTATCATTTTTTTCATCCGCGCGAACGCATGGCGCGGTCGATCTCACGCTTGGCGTCGCGTTTTGCGGCGGCTTCGCGCTTATCGTAGTTCTTTTTGCCGCGGCAAACGCCCAACTCGACCTTGACCCGCGCATCCTTAAAATACACGGACAGCGGCACAAGCGCGTACCCGTCCTGCGCGGCAAGCGCCGCAAGCTTGTTGATCTCGCGCTTGTGCAGCAGCAGGCGCTTGGCGCGGTCGGGGTCGTGGTTGAAGATGTTGCCCTTGTCGTAGGGCGAAATGTGCATGCTGTGGACGTACGCCTCGCCGTTCTTGGCGATGACATAGCTGTCCTTGAGGTTGAGCGTTCCGGCGCGCACGGATTTGACCTCCGTGCCCTTGAGTTCGATACCGGCCTCAAGCCTGTCCTCGACAAAATAGTCGTGGAACGCCTTGCGGTTGTTCGCCGCGACCTTTATTCCCTTTTTCTCAGCCATGGCATCACCTCCGGCATGCTTTGCTGCGCCGACCTTTTTTCGATCGTCGCGCCGTTTTGCGGCGGACGGCCTTTTTTCGACCGCTTCCCCCGTCGCGTTGGGCGCAGTATATCACACTTTTTTCCTGTACACAAGATTTCTGGCGCAGGTGTCATAAAACTGTAACAAACTGTGTGGTTTTCATGATTATTTCCAACTCGCGCAAGTTTCAGTAGAAATTCCCGCCAAACTATGCTATGATAGTTTTGATTTGATATGTGTATCACACAAGGAGGCATTTCCCGTGGCAAAGAAATCCGTATCCCGCAGCGTCATCTTTTATAAGCGCATGATCGCGGCCGTGCTCGCCGCGGTCATTCTGGCGCTTGCGGGGCTTTCCATATACTTTGGCGTCTCGCTGCGCCGCACGCGCGGCGAATTGAGCGAAACCAACGACCGCCTGCTGGAGCTTGCCCGGCAGGAGGCGGAGCGCCGCGCGGCGGAGGAGGCCGAGCGGATACGCAACGCCGTTCCGCCCGAGCTTGCAAAGCCGGAGGGCGAGGCGAGCGCAAAGGAAATTCTCGCGTCCAACCCGCTCGCCGCGCACGCGTTCGGTATGGTGGACGGCATCGAGGGCCTCAACTGTCTGGAGGGCTTCAAGGCGTATTACGACGCCGGCGTGCGCGTGTTCGAGGCGGATCTGCGCATGGTGCTGTTCGCAGATCTGCCGCACGATGGCAAGGCCGAGCCCCGTGCCGCCGGTGGCCTTGCTGCGGCTCTTATCGACGCGATAGAAACGCTCGAAAATGCGCGCCTGATGCGCCTTCGGGATGCCGATGCCGGTGTCCCGCACGGTCAGCACATGAT
>CAMVGI010000324.1 GCA_947166955.1 uncultured Clostridia bacterium
AACCACGCCGACCGCGCGGATCTTACGCAGAAGTGGGTGCGCTGGGCGCTGCGCGAGCGGTTCAGCGCCGATGCGGACGGGTTGGACGGCAACGACGACGGCGGCACGCTCAGCGCGTGGTACGTCTTTTCGGCGATGGGCTTTTATCCGATTGCGGGCACCGACCGCTACTGGGTCGGCTCGCCCTGTGTCGACAGTGCTGTCCTGTCGCTCGACGGCGGCAAAACGCTGACCGTCACGGTGCGCGGACAGAGTGAGCGGAACGTATACGTTTCCGCCGTAACGCTGAACGGGAAGCCGCTCGACAGCGCGTTCCTGACCCATGCCGACTTGACGGCCGGCGGAGAACTGGTCTTTACGATGACGCCGCAGCCGTGACCGCACAGCACAATTGAAAAAAATCGAGTAGGGCGGAATTGCTCCGCCCTCTCACACCACCGTACGTGCCGTTCGGCATACGGCGGTTCAACTCAATTTCAAAGCATGTTGTTTCAGATAGTAATCCATAGGACTGACTAAGCCTCGCTTGGTCAGTTTTTCTTTCGAGATTGCTTTCTTGATTTGTGGCAGATGCGCTACTTTCATATATCCCTTGATGTAGGACATTTCATGGGCAATCCACCCTTTAACACCGAGTCTCCTTAAGCCCCATTCCCGTTTTGACGGCACTTTCCATTGCTTCCAGATAATCACGATCATCTGTACTCTCAAGTGCTCATCAATACTCCGCATCACATTTTTCATGTCTCCAAGAGCAAAATAGTTTATCCATCCTCTTGTGACCGAGTTGATTCTGTTCATACGGCTGGTCAGGTCAATGCTCCAACTGCGTTTACACAGTTGTTTCAGCTTCCTCTTGAATTTGGTTACTGAATCCTTGTGCGGTCTTGCTTTCCATCCCTCTTTGGATTTCCAAAATCCAAAGCCGAGATACTTCAGTTTTGTCGGTCTTGTCGTGTGCGTCTTTTCCGCGTTTACCTTCAATCCGAGCTTACGTTCTATCCAGTCCGTCACGGAATACATCACTCTTGTTGCCGCCGCCCTGCTTCTCACAAGTATCACGCAGTCATCCGCATAGCGTGTGAATCTCAATCCCCTTGCTTCCAGCTCTTGGTCAAGCTCATGCAGCATGATGTTGCTGAGCAATGGAGATAGGTTTCCTCCCTGCGGCGTTCCGATTTCTGTCGCTTCATACTGACCTTTTACCATAACACCCGCCTTGAGATACTTCCTTATCAGGCTTTCCGTATCTCCGTCGTGTATCACTCTGCCGACATAGCTCATCAGCTTGTCCTGCGGTACGTTATCGAAAAACTTCTCCAGATCAATATCCACTATCCATTCGCTTCCATCGTTGAGGTATTCCAGTATCTGCACAATTGCCTGTTCCGCTCTCCTTCCGGGGCGGAATCCGTAGCTGTACTCACTGAACATCGGCTCAAAGATCGGACTGAGGATTTGTGTGATCGCTTGTTCGATCGTTCTGTCGATAACCGTTGGAATGCCAAGCTTCCGCACTCCACCGTTCGGCTTCGGTATTTCTACCCGCTTTACCGGCTGCGGCCTGTACGTTCTCGCTTGGATTTGTCTTTTGATACTCTCCCAGTTTTGAATCAGATATTCATCCAGTTCTTCTACCGTTACTCCGTCTACTCCGCCTGCGCCTTTGTTTGCATATACGCGCTTTTTCGCAAGCTGTATGTTTTCGTCGCTGAGTATCTTGTCAAGCAGCTCTGACATGCTTCCGTCTCTCTCCTTTCCGCTTCCGTTTCCATCGTCTTACGTTGTAGGGCTTACCCTCATATACGTTTCGGGATTACTCCTTTGTCGGACTTGAATCCGGAACATACATTTTGATTGACGTCTTGAATTGTTCAGTCCTTCCCGATTTCTCGGTACTATGACCTCTGCTGACTTCTCACAGTTCGTTGTTACTATGTCGGCTATGGAAGCTCTCTTCCCACCACACCTGTGAGACCTCACGGGATAAGTCAATGCTCTTTCCTCGTCTACCTGTCGGGTTTACACAGCTGGGTTACGGTTGCCTTTTGGACTTCACTGCCTTTGGTCAGCTTATCCGCCATCTGCGCCTTTGTACCCGCTTCCTGTTCGTCAGGCTACGATTTCGCTATCCCTTCTTCTCGCCTGTCCCTCGCGGTTCAAACCTTGGGAGTCGCTCTTGAGTTCGTCGGCAACTACGCCTCGGTGGACTTTCACCACAGAGCTTTGACATGCCCGTCATACCAAAATCGCCCGTCGCGTGTACCGATACACGCGGCGGGCGAATCAGTTTTGTCCGTGGGACGGAGTTATTTGTCGATTTCGGTTTGCAGCGGCTGCGAGGCCATGCCATAGGCGTTTTCAGCCGTGACGGTTACGGTATCACCGACGTCCGCCCGGACGCGGAACGTGACGGTTTTGTACGTGTCGGCTTTCCAGTAATCGTTGACGACGTACCGCGCCTGCTTTTCCGTGCCGTCGCGCGCCGTCACGCGCACGCCCACGAGCTGGGGCACGATCGGCGCGTGGGCGTGGGGCTTCAGCCGCGTGATGGACTGGATCGAGACGCGTCCGGAGCTCGACGCGAAGCGCGTGGCGGTTCTCGGGCACTCTCGCGGCGGCAAGACGGCCCTGTGGACGGGCGCGCAGGACGAGCGCTTCGCCATGACGATCTCGAACGGATCAGGCTGCGGCGGCGCCAAGCTCAACAACTACGACTGCCCTAAGAGCGAGCACATCCCCCAGATTCTCCACAACTTCCCGAACTGGTTCTGCCAAAACTACCGCTCGTGGATCGGGCGCGACAAGGCAATCCCCCACGACTCCGAC
>CAMVGI010000325.1 GCA_947166955.1 uncultured Clostridia bacterium
CGATTTCCCCGCGCCGGAAAAGCCGATGATGCCGAAAATCTCACCCTTTGCGATGTGGAGGCTGACATTTCTGACAGCCTCCACGGTGCGGTTTTTCGTTTCAAAGACCTTGTTGACGTTATGCAGTTCAATAATTGCGTTGCTCATTTCGTCTCCCAAGCCGCGATGTAGAGCCCCTGGAAGTCGTTGGCGTAGATCTCCTTGGTGCGGTCGGTCTGATACGCCTTGACGATCTCCTGATACAGCTCGTTGTCCTTATCCTCGGTGCGCGCGGCAATGACGTTGACGTAGGCGTTGGTCGTGTAGTAGGAGGGGTCGTCGAAGAAGATGGAGTCATTGATGGGGGAGAGCCCCGCGTCAAGCGCGTAGCCGCCGTTGATGATCGCCGCGTCGACGTCCGGCAGCAGGCTCGCCGTCTGGGAGGCGTCGACCTCGATGATCTCGATGTTCCTGGGATTCTCCGCAATGTCGGCGACGGTGGGCTTGAGCCCCGCGCCCTCCGTGAGCTTGAGAAGACCGGCAGCCTGGAGCACGTTCAGCGCGCGCCCGCCGTTCACGGCGTCGTTCGGAATGGCGATCTTGCCGTCCTCGGGGATCTCGTCGACGCTCGCGACCTTCCTGGAGTAGAGGTTTAGCGCGGTGATGAGCGTGTCGCCGATGGCGTCGATCTTGTAGCCGAACTTATCCTTTTCGTTGTTAAGGTAGGTGTAGTGCTGGAAGGAGTTGAGGTCGATGTCGCCGGCGTCCAGCGCGGCGTTAGGCTGCGTGTAGTCGGTGAAGAAGACGTACTCGATCTTGACGCCCTTTTCGGCAAACTCGGCGACGATGGGATCCCAGACGGTCTCGTCGCTCGCGCCCATGATGCCGAGCTTGACGGTGACGTTGTCATACTTGGGGGCGTCCGCGGGAGCGGCAGGATCGGCGGATTTGCTTACGTTCTCGGCGGGAGCCGGAGCGGCGGCGGGAGCGGGGGTCGCGTTTGCGGAGGAGCAGGCGGTCGCGGTGGTGAGAAGCGCCAGCAGAAGCAGCGCGGCAATGATCTTTTTCATGGTGGTATATCCTTTCTGATCAGCTCATTTTTGTTGTTGCGTGGGAAGTCTTGTTCGGTTTAAATACAGAGGCGACACATTCGTCCACATCGGAAGTTGGAACGGAGCAGTCGCTCGAAGCAGTTGTTCATGTCGTTTTCCTTTCCTTTCATCTCATAAAACATTCGCAAGAATGTTTTTGCCATATTTCGCGGTTGCCGCTTCAGCGGCGAGAGAAATGGCGATTGTTGTTTTTATGAAAGCAACGCTTTCATAAAAAAACGGAAGACTTCTTTGTGAAGCCTCCCGTTTTTCACTGTGGTGTTCCGCGCTTATGCACGGCGGTGCAAAAGCCCGCGGAAGCGGTGAATGGGAGACGGAGAGGTCATGCACATACAAAGCTGCATGCACACCATATCGCGCATATTGACGCTGCCGGCGAAGAACATCGACATCTTCGTGGCCCCCTTTCGCTTGACTGTGGCCGATTATAGCCTGACAAAACCGTTTTGTCCAATACCCGATCGCTATGCTTGGTTATAGGCGCGGCCTATAACCAAAACGCGCGGTCATACGCCCAGATACTGCCGCAGCTCCTTGAGGTAGAGCTCCGCCATACGGCTGGGGATCGTGTTTTTCCGAACGATATAGCCGATCTCCATCTCCCGCCCGGCGTCGATTGCGTCCGATTCAAACGGCACGGCGATATAATCGGAGCCGTTGAGCTCCTCGCAGATGATGCCGGAGCAGAGCGTATAGCCGTTCAGCCCGACCATCAGATTGAGCATCGTCGCGCGGTCGTTTGCCTTGATCGTGCGCGGGTATTCGCCGGTGCTCAGAATTTCTTCCGCGAAGTAGAACGAGGCGGCGGCCCCCTGCTCGAAGGACAGGCAGGGGTAGTCGGCAAGCTCCTCCATGCGGATCGACGCCTTTCCCGCGAGCGGGTGCCCCTTCCAGAGATAGACGTAGACGCCGCAGTCGATCAGATGGCGGAACACGAGGCTGTTGGCGCGGAAGAGCTTTTCCATTGCCTTGCGGTTGAATTCGTTGAGGTAGAGGATGCCCAGCTCGCTGCGCCCGGTCGCGACGTCGTCGATGACCTCGCGGGTCTTCGTCTCGCGGATGGCAAACTCGTACTCCTCCGTGTCGAATTGCTGGACCATTTCGACGAAGCTCTTGACCGCGAAGGAGTAGTGCTGCGCGGAGATGCCGAACTTCTTCTTGAGCGTCCCGCCCTTGCCGTACTTTTCGAGCAGCGCGTCGTACTGCTGCACGACCTGGCGCGCGTATTGGATAAACTCTGTCCCGTCGTTCGTCAGCGCCGCGCCCCGGCCGCTGCGGTTGAAGATCGTGACGCCGAGCTCGCGCTCCAGTTCCTGGATCGCGCCGGTCAGCGAGGGCTGCGAGACGTACAGCACCTCCGACGCCTTGTTGAGCGAGCCGGTCTCTGCAATCGCGATCGCATAGCGCAGCTGTTGGATGGTCATTTTAACACCCCTATTATACATCGACTAAGTAGGTAAATTATAGAAAACAGATCGCCCTCTGTCAAGAACTATTTGGAAAGCACCATTTCTTCGCCATATAAACCGAGGGACGAGCACTTGCGCTCGCCCCTCTGATCATTCAGCTTCCCACCCGCTTCGCCAGCTCCGACACGGCAAATATGTACCGATCCACAGGTATCAATGTTGTCAGTGAGGGGTCACCCTCGCGGATGCGCATGGTGCGGCGGATCTCCTTCGGTATCACCACGCGCCCGAGGTCGTCGATGCGCCGCACGATTCCGGTTGCTTTCAT